>JBCCJB010000448.1:0-3413 GCA_039028015.1 Planctomycetota bacterium | reverse complement strand
GCGCGCAATCCATCATCCAAGTTTGGTGATGGGTCGGCTTCGGAAGCAGCGGCCTGCACAAACGCTTCCATCTCAAGGCGATAGGCTTCTTCGTAGCGCTCAAGGAAGAAGTGTTTGGTTGGCGACTTTTGAAATCGACCAACGCAGCCGGTACAGCAAAAGTAGACCTTCGATTTTTTATAATCCGCTGACTTGCTGGCTTGAGCGTCACGCGTGGCGACCACGCATTTCACCGACGTCAAATCAACATCGGCAGCAACCGTCGTCACGGTTATCAACAGGAGGGCAAGTGCCAAAGGGAACGATTGCTTCAACATGGCTGGGCTCCATAACTATCAGCATTTCGTGGTGAGTGCATTGGACACGAGTGTAACCCTGACAAAAGTCACGACCAAACCCAATCACCAGTTGCCTGACATGAACGAATCGCTGCTCAGTTATATCGTCGCCCAGATCGCCAATGCCAGGAAAGCCCGATCAACTACGAAACGTCAACAATTTGACGCATGCGTGCCATGCTGCGGTGAAAAAGCTGCACGGTTCGTGTGGTGCTGATCCCGATCTCTTTGGCAATGACGTGGAAGGCAACTCGCTCTTCGCCACGACCGATCCCAAACCGAGTCGAAACAATGCGACGATCACGATGGTCGAGCTTTTCCAAAAGATCAGCCACCTGCACTTCCGCCTCGGCTGCGTGCACGACATCACGCAAGCTTTCCCCCGCGTCACCGTCGACGTGTGAAAGCACATCCTGAGCATCGCTCACGCGTTGCTTTTGATGACGAGATTCGCGGCGAAACAGATCAAAAATGGCACGCTGAATTGCTTGATAAGCATAAGTGCTGAAACGATTGCCACGACGATAATCGAACCGATCCACCGCTCGAACCAAGGCAGCATTGCCAACGGCGACTAACTCTTCGAATCGATCGGTTCGCGACTCGGCGTAACGTTTTGCGATCGAAACTACCAAACGCAGGTTCGACTCGATTAGCCGATCACGCACTTGGTTGAGCTTCGCATCGGCATCGGCTTTCTCTTGATCCCAGCTATCAAACGATCGAGCGGGCTCATCGTCTGATCCAATACCGCGACCCGACGCGATTCGAAACTTAATGAAGTTCATCGCCCGAAACAGATGCTGTTCCTGCTCGGCCGTCAGTAGAGGCTGTGACCACAACGCAGCGAGATACGAGGGCAGACCCTCAGGAGCGACCGATCGACGCGTGGATTGGCTGGAAGGTGGCTCCGCCAGCAGGACATCCGAATCCAACCGGTCAAAGTCAGCCTCGTAAAAGCAATCATGGACTTCTTCAATCGAATCGTTGGTCGCAATCATCGTGCAGGGCTCCGTCGTGATGGTTGGGCCAGACCGACAGCGTGTCGGCTATCTCGGGAGTGAACGATAGAAAACTGCGTTCATTGAGACAAATAGACGCCTGAGGGCTCAGCCATTGAAAAATTCAATGGCAGCCACTGCTCTTGCTCGTAACGATAGAACGATCCCCCATCGACCGCCGTGAGGTGCAACCATCCGTTGTGCAGCAGATTTTGAAGCAGTTCGTGCTTGCTAATGATGGACACAATGCGGTCCTTCGGTGCCGCAATCACCGCATGCAATCGCAGCGGATGGTGCTGGAACCGGGCTGAATCATCCACATTCGACTGATTGCCACGGTGCAGCGACTGGATAGGCAAACCGGTTTGCAAGTCGCCGCCATTTCCCGAAAGGATTCCGAATTGACCCACCACGTTGTGGATCGTTTTATCGCCGCTTCCAAACGTGGACTGGTCAACCGTCGAAGCGTAGTACTGCATGTTGATCCAGTGCGCCACGATCATCGGCGCCGTCATGATGGTTTCCAAAACCAATCCACCATCATCGGCATGCCAGTCGTAACTGTGCATGAACGACCGAGCCTCCAATGGCAGCCCTTTGGTCATCGATCGCGGTGCCACAATGAATGCCGCGTTGCCCGCCAAACCCCATTCGGGCCTGACTTCGGACCAGTCGCGAGCACGACGGAGCAAGCTCGCTTGCGTCTGACTACCGACATTGGGAAGACGCTCTAGTTGTGTGGCGAGCGTCGCAGCCTGACAGTGCTTTTGCAGGTCAGCAAACTCGTTCTCGGATGACGCGTCATCGCCATTTGAACCAAAGAATTCAATCTCATCGGTTGTGGTGTGATGAAGTGCGGCAACGAATCGCGTGTCGTCCGGAATCACGATGCCATCCTCCGCCAACGCGGCTCGAACTTCGGCTTGATTGCAAAGCGCCGCTGCCAGCCGAGCGTTGGGCTGACCCGAATGACCACCGCAGGCACCACAATCAAGACCCGCCGCGAGCGGATTGTTCTTGGTGTCACTGGCATGGCCGCACAGAACAACGAATCGAGCAAATCCTTTCGTCAAACCGATGCCGACCAACATCGACTTGGCCAAATCAACTCTTGCGGACAGCTCCAAACCGTCATCGATCAGTCGCTGCAAATCAGGTTGAGTCACCACGTCATCTGGCTTCGGCGAATCCATCGCCAAAGTCGAACGCAGTAATTTCCACACACCGGCCAAGCCGGTCGTTTCCACGAATGAAAAACAACCCACTGCCGAGCTTTGGAATCGCGACCACATGGATGCCCATCCGCGACCACGCACGACGTGCTCAACAGCGTCGTTCTTGTTTGCTTCTGAACAGGCGACGGTTTGGTGCAACTGCAGTTGCGGCTGCAGCAGGACCGGCACGGGCGAATCTCCCTCGTTCAACCCCATGGGAACGCTCTCGATCGGCATACCAAAAAAGCCAGCAAATCCGAACGTCTCGATTCGGCCGCAAACTGACTCCAAATTTCTACGAAATCGTTCCGAACGAACGTCGATGCAGAACACCATCTGGGCCAGCCCACGCTCTGATTCGACCGGTGCAGCCATCGCATCGGACTGGTCGCAAGCGCCCGAATCGCCACCCGTTGCATCTCCCAGATGAAGAGACTGCAACAATGCGTCACGCTGATGAATCTCTGCGGCACGCAATAATGTCCAGCGAATCCAAGAGTCTTTCGCATGCGTGCTTGGCAGCCCAAACGTGGCGGATTCATTGCCGTCAAACGCGGTCCAATCCAAGTGAATCGAAAATGCCTCCGCACAAGCGACGTCATACGCAAGGCGGATCGCCAATAGACCCGCAAAATCGTGATTGGTCGCTTCGTTATCCGATTCAGTCTGATACTTCGCCCATGCGGACCATCCGGGAATCGAAAACGTTTGGCATAACAAGAATGTGGACCAGAGTCCTTCTGGAACGTTCAATCGCTGCAACAGATGCACAATGGCCGCTTGCGGTGTGTGTGGCAAGGAACCCACCAAGTCGCAAAGTCCGTGAAAGCCAAGCATTTGGAGTTGACGGTCGTGTTGAG
>JBCCJB010000447.1:0-3415 GCA_039028015.1 Planctomycetota bacterium | reverse complement strand
GCGACCGCGATTGTGAATAAAAACCCTGAAGCGATAGGTACACGCGTGAATTGCTCGGATCGAGCGTCGCTGCCTCATTGAGCAATCGCAGACGACGCACCGTCGCACCGGACTGATCTGCGTCCAGATCTTGGGCCTGTAGCAACGCAAAATCCGATGCCGCACGTTTGAGCTTCGGCTCGTTGGGTTGACGTCGAAGACCATCGAGCAACAACCGGCGAACGGCTTCGGTTTCCTCTTTTTCGGTCAGAATCGCTGCCAAACGCAGACGCTCCCCCACATCATTGGGGTCGGTCCGAATCGACTTGCGGGCGTGCGATTCGGCATTTTGCATCGCACGATCTGAGTCCGTTTGACGACCCAGCTGTTTGGTTAATCCAATGAGATCGAACCACAACGACGGCTTACGAGTCGCCGCCATGCTGAATCGCGCCATCGCGTCATCGAGCTGCTCCATCGCCAGATGATATTGAGCCCACAGCAAATCGTTCTCGGTTGAATTGTTCCACGCGCCACGCGTTAAGTGGTGCTTGACCCGATCGAGATGCTCCGTTCGATCCGAATCCAGCTGAGATAATTCGCTCATCAGCGTTTGGGCCATCGCAACGTGTGCTGGCCCGTAACCTCCCGCATCTTCGGGCGCGAGTTCGCTGAGTTGTTGCTTGGCGGCCTGAAGTTCGCCAGAGGCACTGAGTAGTTGAACCCAATTGAATTGGTCTTTGGCAGTACCCGTATCACCGGCTCCAACCAATCGTGAGTAGTAAAACTTGGCGGCTGGCCAGTCATCGGCCGCCATCGCTTGACGGGCAGCAACGCGATACTCCGATGCAATCGTTTCGGACGAGTACAACGCCCGTGCAATCAAGCCGCTAATCGCAACCAAGACGGTAATAATCGGGAGGCTAAGGACAAGCAATTTCATGATGAAGTTTCCGATTGCCAGCGTCGACCTTCAAGAAGCAATCGCCGCGACTCATAAAACAAGGCCTCCACGGCCGCATGTTCGGCTTCCGTCAATTCGCCGGCGTGATCGCACATCACCTGGATCGTTGTTGCGGGCAACGCAATCGATTTTCCACCCCCATCGCCAGTCAAAATCAATCGAATCCTCCGAGCAAGTATTTTGAAGAGCGAATCAATCGATCCGAGCCGATTGCGCCACTGCGACGCAGACAAAACCTCGTCACGATCTCGATCAATGACCGTGAATAAAACGCGTCCGGTGGCATTGCCGTTTGAACGTTCCATCTTGATATCCGTGACGGACAAGTCTGACCAAGCCACGGTCGGAGGTGATGGCCGGAAGTAGGTGGGCTGGGTGCTCCATCCGATCGCACGGTAACAAACGTCTAAGTTGTGCCAACTCGACCAGGGACAATCCACTGAGACGACCGCAGAGAGATCGTCGCTTGCGTAGGTCCATGTGAATGACGTTTCGGCAAGCATCGCATCGACATCCCGGTCAACCCGTTCAAATTCGATTTGCCTCCATGACCCGCCACCATCAGCGGAATCGCCGGCGGCGATGATGACGGGCGGTAAATCCTCTTGAGTCAGAGGAGGCAATCGCTGATCACTGGTGATCCGCATGGCATTGGCAGAATCCGCGACGCGAAACGCGAGAAAACCAAAGACAGCAAGACTTAGAAATGCGACCGTCCAGATTCTCTGGTTTGGCACGGCCACCGCGACCGGACGCGTTTGTTGTGCTCGAGTGGGCTGCTGCGTTGTGTCGGGCGATTCAAAGGCCGCTCGCGTTTCAACGTCGTCGTACCACGACACCCTTTCCTGAAGCGCAATGCGAAGTGCCGCATCGGTATTGGCCACCATCAAAAGGATGAACGCAAAAATCACCAAGGACAGCAGCTCATGTCCCGTTCCACTGGCAAACCACGTGCTGACGTGATCTGCCAAGACCACACACAAGGCCACTCGAATCGCGTTACCAATCAATACCCAGAAAATCGTCTGGGCAAGGTTGAAACCGACACGAATGAGGTGATGCCGATCGATCACCGAAAACACGGAGACCACTGCCAATGAGGAAAACAGCGAACGAACGCCACTGCACGCTTCCTCGGTCATGTAGCGAGCATTCTCCGTGATGAGCAGCACACCCTCACGCACGTGACGAATGCCAGCGCCGTCGAGGATCAGATCCGCAAGCACACTTGCGGCGTATTGCATTTGAAAAATCAGTGCCCCATCAAGTCCCAGCGGTAATGGTATCGCGAGCATGATCAATGCGAGCACGGGAAGCATCGCCCAAACACCACCCCAACCGACGTAAGCGTAGAGAAACACGATAGTAGCCCAAGCAGCGACGACGATCCCGACGAATCCACTGTCGAGGAGATGTCCGATCAAACAGCCCGCAAGCGCAATCGCAAGTCCGACAACGATCAACGCTGAAGACGCGGTGGTGGCAGCGGCAATCGCTTCCTCACGTCGGGACCAGATCATCCCGACAATTACGACCAGCAACAGAGGGAAATACTGATAGTGACCGTCCCGCCAGCTCCAAGTTAGATACTGGTACAGCAGTGGTGCCATGGCCAGAAAAACCGAGACAGGGAACAACAACTGTCGGTATGATCCGCGAGCGCGGTTCGAGACAGAAGCGTCTTTTGCCACGGTTGATTGAGCGACGGCGGACATGCTGCGGCAGTACTTACAAGCTGTTGTGATGGATGCAAACGCAACGGGTCATTTTTGGAGAGCAGGATCAGCTATGAGCCCATCAAGTCCGTTACTCTGTCATCAGAATAAATAAACCGAGTGTGCCGTGAAGCATTTCCCATAAAGGGAGAGTCAGATCGCCACTGTTCGTCATCAGCGTCTGAGATAGTCGCCTTGTTAATGTCATTAATGTCGCAACCTAGTTCTTCGACCCCATTCTCACCGAGACCACGCAATCACCAAAAGGTTTCGTCCAGGCGACGTGACCACGACGAACACGTCAACTACTATCGATGAGGTAGATTCTCACCGAGCCCAGTCGCGATCAAAATTTCCGGCAATGATCAAACTACTCGTCACCGCCGTTCTCGCGACTGGAACCGCAGCATTGGTGACTGTGGTTATCGTGATGGACGTCAATCCATTGTGCCAGCATCGCCAAACGGAAAGCTCAAGCGGTCAATCCTCGCCAGAGCGAATTGCGGCAGCCATCGACCTAACGTCTCGGGTCAACGAATCCATTACTGAGCCATCAACTGGCGCGAATTCTCGGGAGTCATCTGACGAGTCCGATGATTCGTTTGCCAGTGGCTCAATGCTGAACAAACTTCCGAGCGATGCTTCAGCACAATCGGATGGTCCCGATTCCAAACTTGGAGGTGGATTACGAGCGCTTCAGCCTGCTGCTCACCTTCCATAAAAAGCCCGAG
Source organism: Planctomycetota bacterium (assembly GCA_039028015.1). Taxonomy (GTDB): domain Bacteria; phylum Planctomycetota; class Planctomycetia; order Pirellulales; family Pirellulaceae; genus Rhodopirellula. The sequence goes on along the minus strand of JBCCJB010000447.1, from coordinate 26 downwards.
CGGCTGGTCATCCCTTTCAACGCAAT
>JBCCJB010000446.1:0-3430 GCA_039028015.1 Planctomycetota bacterium | reverse complement strand
GCACCGCCTCACATGGATTATGACGAGGTGCAGTATCCGAAAACGTGCCGCAAGGCCAAGAAGAAACAGTTGATCATCAACACCATCCAGTGTGGCCAGATGGCGGGCACAGCTGAGGTTTGGCAATCAATCGCCCAATCGGCCGGTGGTGAGTATGCCGCGATCTTGCAAAGCGGTGGCACGGTGGCGCTGCACACACCACATGACCGTCGGATCTCAGATCTCAACATGCAACTCAATGCGACGATCTGCGTTTATGGTTCTGCCAAAGAGCAACGAGCCGCTGACGTCAAAATTCAGGCTCAAGCGGTCGCTAATGACGAAGCGGTTGCCGATCGAGCTGCCTACTTCAGCAAATCCCGAGCGTCGGCGGGCATGGGCGGTGGCGGTTACACCGTTATGTCGGGCACACGGGACTTGGTGGCCATGTTGCTGAGCGACGAGATCAAAATGGACGCGATCGAAAAAGATCAGCTGCCAAAGGAATTGCAATCGTCAAGCAAGGAAGCACTGAAGCAGGAACTCGAGCGTCGCGTTGCGAAGCGAAAAGAAGTTCAGGCAGCCATGGCGAAGGCCGTGGATCAACGTTCAAAATTCCTCGCGGAAGCAAAGAAAAATCAGCCGGCCGATGCGTTTGACAACCAAGTGAAGTCAATCGTTCGCGATCAAGCCGCCGCCAAGGGAATCCACCTGAGCGATTAATGCCTTGCTAGGTCGCGTCACTATAGTTTAGCCGCATGGAGTCTGCGTCTTTTGATTAAATCAGCCGCCACGCGCTAGAGAGCGTCCGGTTCCAGACCAAAACCGCGTGCTAACGCACGGCGGCTGATCTTTGATTTCACAGCTCTGAATTAAACAACAGGCCGCTGTCGAGCCGTGCAAATCCACGGTCGTCGATTCATCGATGTTTCGGGTCCTGCACCGCAAGCACGAATGCGTTTTCCATATTTTGGCAGAACGTTTCAAAGGTGTAGCAGTCGATGAACTTTCTTCGCCCGGCACCGCCAAACCGTTGTGCCAGAGCCGGATCATCAATCAGCTCATTGAGACGGTCAGCCATCCGATGGTCATCACGGATGGGAACGACATATCCGGTCTCTTGATCATCAACGATGGTTGACACGCCGCGCCAGTCGGTCGCCACAACGGGCAACCCAAACATCATTGCCTCGATCACAACCAAGCCAAATGATTCGGATGGATAATGCGTCGGAAAACAGAAGATGTCCGCACCGGCATACGCTCGCCATTTGTCGTCGCCGGTTAACACACCCGAGAAGGTCACGCAGTCACTCAGGTCGCTTTTGGCAACAGAGTCATGAACGCGCGTCTTCGTGTCGTTGTTATCAAATCCACCCACGATTTGAAGACGAAAATCGACACCGCGTTGACGCAAAATTGATGCGGCAGCCAGCAACACGAAAAGTCCTTTTGGCTCGCACAGCATGCCGACAAACAAGATCGTTGGCACCCAAGACGCGTCGGATTGCTTCCGAGGAAAATCAGCGGCGACATCGGTGATACCATTGGGCACGGTGACGCGATGACGAACGTCCAAAAGCCCACAATCATCCGGGTTTTTTTCGGTCAGCTGGATGCCAACGGTCGCACGGTGATAGGCAAGCCGAAAGAGCGTCCGCACCGGCCACTTCAATTGCTGCTGGATCTCCGAAACGCCTCCCGCATGGAAATGCAGCACGACACTCTTAAACATCCAACGCGTTGCCAATAGCAGCGCGATATCTCGCAGCACGGGAACTTTCTTGGGCCCTGCTGGTGGATAGTACAACACGTTGGTGTTGTGCCGGATGCGGCCCCAAATGACGCGTGCCACCACGCCGGTCAGATGAAAGATTTTCGTGAGCTGAAATTGCCCAATCTCATTGACGCTGCCCGAAAAATTCATTCGCACGTGATGGAGCGCCGCGTGCTGATAAGTCCCTGAAAGCATCTTTTCGATCATCACCCACTGCCCAACAAACGGCGGCGGCGTTTGACCGACGACTAACACTCGGGCGACGATCCCGTCGCACGCTTTGTTGACTTGTTTGGATCGCCGATATCGCCGTCGCAATTTCGATTTCGGAATCGATTCCTGTGGCTCTGCGACCTGGTTCATGTGACCGCCTCGGCAACGGATTCGCGGGTATCGGCAGTGCGAGCATGGGCGGACATTTCATGATCGCTGGAACTCGATTCCGTTGGCGACGAATGTTCGACTTGCGATTTGGGATTCCCGCATCGATCACGCCGACGGGCGATCGCCAAACCGATCGCATCAGTCAACTGCTTAGCTGATGTCTCAGGCGTTCGTTCGGCGACCGACACGCGTGACTGTTGTCGCATCGCCATTCGCTGATTCGACTCCAGTTCAATGAATTGTTTCAGACAATTCCCGAGCGACGCAATCGAGCTCGTGTCCGCCTCGGGATCATAGCGGAAGCCATTGATTCCATTCTTGATCAGCGTCGCGCATGACTGCGCATGCACGCTGCCAACGACGGGCAAACCCGAATGAAGTGACTCATCGACCACTAAGCCCCACTCGTCACACAGCGTTGGAAAGAGCATCAAATGATTGTTGGCGTAATGATCTCGCAACTGATCCGCGTCACAAAAGCCATGCAAAACAATTTGCAAGTTTGGCGGATGCTCGCACGCGCGAATCATGGTTTCCAAAGGCCCTGAGCCAACCAAATTCCAAACAATCGTCTGATCAGGATGCTGCTGTGCCCACTGAGTCAGCTGATCCAGCGCAGTGGCGAGGCCCTTCCGCTCGCTCAACTCGCCAATCGTCAGCAACGACAATTCCCGATCGAATACCAAATCCTTGATTTCGTCTCGGCTGGGCTTATCCGGATCGCATGCGTATTGAAACATCGACATCTCATCGGAACGGCGTCCCAGGGATGCGAGCACTTGTCGACATTCAGGCCCATTGCAGGTCACCCAGTCGGCAGCCCGCAAGATCCGACGCCGGACAAATGAACGCGCTTTTCCCCGGCCAAGCTCACTACGATGATTGGCATTGAACGCAACGACCAGTGCGGCTTGGCTAAGCCGCCGGTAACTGATTGCCTGCAAGGTTCGAATGCCCATTTCCAACGACACGACAACATCGGGCTTCAACCGCCGCAATTGTCCAAACGTATCCAGCGGAACGTGCACGTAGTTCGTGTACCGGTAACCGCTTGGGTGATCGACGTTGCGTGTGATTGTCCACGTTCGTTGCCGGATCACGTTGAGATCTTTTTGCTCAACGGTCCAGTCACGATTGGATTCGTTTTCGACGGAAACCAAAATTGTAAGTTTACCGACTCTCTTCTGAACTTCGCGAAACACTTCACGAAAATTGGGAGCGATAAAATTGACCGCCAACGCGACATGAGCGTCGCGGGCCAGTTGAGTCGTCGCGGAATCGAGAGTGTCG
>JBCCJB010000445.1:0-3447 GCA_039028015.1 Planctomycetota bacterium | reverse complement strand
TTTAGGGAGAACCGGCCCATGCTGGGTGATTCACGCACCAAACCGATGGAAATCCTGCTCGTCGAGGACGGCTTGGTGGATGCCCGTGTCACCATCCACGCTTTGCGACGCAGTGGCGTCCATCACCGGGTTACCTTGGTTCGAAGTGTCCATGAAGCCATTTTGTTCATGCAACGCAAGGGAATCTTCGCGCGTGCTCCTCGGCTCGACCTGCTGTTGTTGGATTTGAATTTGCCTGATGGGACTGGATTTGACGTGCTGGAAGAACTCTCTGAAATCCAACCGGGTGCCAGTCGACTGACCACCGTCGTGCTAACCGCATCAGAGGATGAAGCTGATCGACAACGCTGTGACGAGCTCGGCGTGTACGACTACATTTCCAAACCAGTCCGCGAAGAAGAATTTCTTCGCGTGGTTCGGGATCACAAGAAGCTGATGATTCACGTTCAGCAACAAGGCTTTGCGGAAGTCCGCGTCGCCGAACAAGTCGAAAGCAGTTCGTAGCGGTTAACAAAACGATGCCCCAAAAACATTAGTAGGCACGCTCCCGTGTGCCGTGACCCGTCGGTGATACTGACGGCACGACGGAGCGTGCCTACTACATTGTCCCTCTAAGGCTGCGGCAATTCGCGATCCGATGACGATTCTTCGCCGGACACGATCCGGTTGATTGCGTTCAACATCGCCGCGATTGTGCTTTCCACACTGTCGGTGCTCACACCCATGCCACGATAGGTCTTGCCACCGTGCTCGACCTCGAGATTGACCTCGCCAATGGCATCACGGCCCAACGTTGCACTTCGCACGCGAAAGTCTTTGCAGACCAACTCGATCCCGGTGATTTTTTCCACCGCCCAAAACGCGGCATCGATCGGTCCATCGCCTTGATCGACGGCCTGCGTGAAAGTCTCATCGCCTCGCCGCAGCGTAACCCGCACGCTAGGTGTTTTGCCCATCGCGCTGGTCACTTCGTAATCGACTAACGACCACGCATCATGACTCGCCCCGCTGATCTGCTGTTGCACCAACGCCATGATGTCACCGTCGTAGATTTCCTTCTTCTTATCCGCGAGATCTTTGAATCGTTCGAAGACGACTTGCAGCTGCTCGCCACTGAGTGTGAAGCCGAGTTGCTTGGCACGATCGGCCAGCGCCGCTCGACCACTGTGTTTGCCCAAGACCAAATCCGTCTTTGAAAAGCCGACCTCTTCAGGCGACATGATTTCGTAGGTGCTGCGTTCTTTAAGCATGCCATCTTGATGGATGCCCGATTCATGTGCGAACGCATTGCGTCCAACGATGGCTTTATTTCGCTGCACATGAATGCCCGTCGTGTTGCTCACCAGACGGCTAACAGGGACCAGTCGGCGCGAATTGATATTCGTCGTGCACTGCAACACGTCTTCTCGCGTTTTCATCGCCATCACCAACTCTTCCAAGGCGGCGTTACCGGCGCGTTCACCGATGCCATTGATTGTGCATTCAATTTGCCCCGCTCCGGCGCTGACCGCCGCCAAAGAGTTAGCCACCGCCATTCCCAAGTCATCATGGCAATGGGTGCTGAGTACCGCGCGGTCCATATTGGGAACCCGATTGACAAGCATGCGAAATCGTTCTTCGATTTCAACGGGCGTCGTATAGCCCACCGTGTCGGGAACATTGATTGTGGTCGCACCCGCGTTGATCGCCGCTTCGACGACGCGACACAAAAAATCGGGTTCGGTGCGACAAGCATCCTCGGGAGAAAACTCAACGTCATCGCACAACGATGCCGCTCGGGTCACGCCCGCGATCGCACGATCGACAATCTCATCGGGTGTCATCCGCAACTTAAACTCACGATGAATCGCGCTGGTCGCCAGAAACACATGAATACGCGGTTGAGTTGCCACCTTGAGGGCATCCCAAGCTCGGTCGATATCCTTATCCGAGCAACGGGCTAGTCCGCAGATGATGCGTCCCCGAACGGTGGCTGAGATCTGCCGCACGGCTTCAACATCACCGGGTGACGCGCTCGGAAATCCCGCTTCGATCACATCGACACCCATATCGGCCAGCGCCGCGGCCACTTCCAGTTTCTCGGTCAGGTTCATGCTCGCACCCGGTGACTGTTCACCGTCGCGCAGCGTGGTGTCGAAAATCCGAATGATGCGAGATGGATTCGGTCTGGCTTCAGGCTCGGTCATCAATTTGGAAACCGTGTCGGAGAAATGGAGGAAAATCAAAAAAAACGCCCGGGTTGCATGGTCCTGCAGCCCGGGCGGTCGCGTGATTGGTTAGTTGACGATCAGGTCAGTCGCACCAAGCACAGGCCGCCCAGTCGCTAAGCAGTAGCGTGGGGAGCAGTTGTGCCGGTAGAAGTTGTAAAGTCGTCACGCCTGGAATAGTAGTTCGTCATGAATCACGGCGTCAAGTCAAGCACGTGGCCTCAATGTGACCTAAGTTTTCGAAGCTCCAGCTACTGAAGATCATCGCGTGCAGATCACGCCGTTGACGACTGGAGCCGGGATCGGGGGTGCCGCGTCGGCTGAACGTCAGTCAACGGCTGAAATCACATGCATGACGTCTCATCCCAGATTGCCGATGAAACCCCGCGATCGCTCCATCGAAAACGCCCAACGCTGGCAAGACCTAGGCGATGCTTTCAACCTCGATGGTCCGGCAATCGAGCCATGTGAGCGGCGCGACGCGCTATCGGCAAATCTCGTTGGCAGCTGTTTGGCAGACTTCACGGCAGAGTTGCTGGCACCCGATGACGAAATTGAAGTTGGCAATCAATCGCAAGCTTTCACACCGATCAAATCGACCGCGTTGACGGCTCCCGCGGCGAATGCCGCTTCGGTGGACACGCTTTTGGATCAAGCAGCCCAAGTGCATGCGGAACGCGAGCTTCGAGGCAGTGGCCAGACCATCGCGATCATCGATAGCGGTATCGCATACGACCATCGATCACTGGGAGGCGGCTTTGGGCCTGGCTATCGAGTCGTCGGGGGTTGGGATTTTGCCGAAAATGATGCAGATCCTTACGACGATGCCCCCGGCGGTTTTCATGGCTCTCACGTCGCCGGTCTTGCAGCCGGAAGTGGCTTCCTACCAAACGGGGATTCCTTTCAAGGGGTTGCGCCGGAAGCAGACTTGGTCGGCTTGCGTGTGTTCGACGATTCGGGTGCCGGACTGCTTTCGTGGGTTGAATCGGCGTTGCAATGGGTGCACACCAATCAAGATGCCTTTGAGCATCCCATCACGACGGTCAATCTTTCGCTGGCCGCGGAAGTCACCGACGGCAGCGATTACGGTGCGCTAACCTTGTTGGATGATGAGCTGCGCGACCTTTACGAAGATGACATTTTGGTCTTCGCAGCCGCCGGGAATGATTTTGGTGGAAGCCAACCGGGACTGCTTTATCCCGCGTCAAACGAGTTCGCATTTGGTGTGGGCTCAATCGAT
>JBCCJB010000444.1:0-3462 GCA_039028015.1 Planctomycetota bacterium | reverse complement strand
GTCGCGCGGCAATATCGCGGGCGTGTTATTGAATTGGATGAGGTGCTGCAAACGATTAGCGAACAGATTCGCGAGCAACTTCGACAGGACGACACTGAAATCGCCAAAGTTGATGAGGGTCCCACGGTGGTGCTGGTCGTCGGCGTTAATGGAAGTGGCAAAACCACTTCGATTGGAAAGCTGTCACATCATTTGGCATCATCGGGCAATCGTCTCGTGCTCGGTGCGGGGGACACATTTCGCGCCGCCGCTGTTGAGCAATTGACCATTTGGTCCGAACGAATTGGCTGCAATATCGTGACGGGAAAGTCCGGGGCCGATCCAGCGAGCGTTGCGTATCAGGCTGTGGATAAGGCGATCGAAGATCAAGCTGACTACGCGATCATTGATACTGCCGGTCGACTGCAAACGCAGAGCAATCTAATGCAAGAACTGCAAAAGATTCGCCGTGTGATCGACAAACGACTGCCCGGATCACCGCATGAGGTTCTGTTGGTCCTCGATGCAACGGCGGGTCAAAATGCGATCAGCCAGGCAAAAGGATTCAGTGACGCGGCGGGATGCACGGGTATCGTATTGGCCAAATTGGATGGTTCGGCAAAGGGTGGCGTTGTCCTACCAATCCGAGAGCAATTTCAATTGCCAGTGAAGCTGGTCGGGCTCGGCGAAGGAATCGAGGACATGGCGGTGTTTGATCCCGATTCGTTCGCCGGTGCGTTGCTGAATTAGCAATGACGCTGCTGAATAAAAGATTTAGCGCCGATAGGTCGCGCTCAAATGTCCGACCAAGGGTTGCATCTGACGCACCTGAGATTCGATCGATGCGAGCCGTCGACTGGATAAGCCGCCTTGTTGTACGACTTGCTGAAAATCGCGATCCAATTGCATCCAGGCACTCGTCATTTGTTCGACAGATTGGACCATCGTGTTTGTGTTGATCGAACGATCATCAACAAGTCGGTGAATCTGTCGCACGCGTTGCTGAAATTGTTGAGCTGAATTCGCCCACCGATCTCCGAGGCTTCGGGAACGTACCCAGTTTCGCATTCGCTGGACATCCGCCGCGAAGTAATCCGCAATGTGATCCAGCGACGCGATGTCTTCGATGAGTCGCGCGTTGATGAACGGTCTGTCGTTAGGATTGAATCGATCATCGGAAAAACTGGGTGACCCGGGCGGTGTCATCCAAAGCAACGCGTACGCTTCGTCAGCGGTTTGTTCGATGCGAATCAAACGCTGATTGAGCAGTGGGTTGTTAAGCGATGCGACGTTTTGAGCGAACGGCCGCCAGGCCATCACGTAGTCGGTTAAGCGAGAGGTGATCTCATCGTAGTTGTCGCCGCGAACACGGGCAGCCTCGTCCATCAACGCTTGTCGCAAGCGTCGTCCGCGAAGTGTCAACGATCCCGAATTGCCCAGTGTTGATCGTGACGTCGACAGATCATCAATCAGGCACTGCATGTAAGTTGCCGCAACCACCATCTGGTCACGCAAGGCTACCGCATCGTATTGAGGTGAAATCCGATAGCGTCGTTCCAAGTCACGACAGATGGAATCGCCGACAAGGATGGCTTCACGCAAATCCGATTGCGGTGCTGAATTGGAGCGAAGGCGAAATGAGAGGTTACGCCAGCGACGATCCAAGTCCATCACGATCGGCAAATACTGATCAGGCGAATCTCTCATTTGAGCTCGTTGCAGTAATGCCTGCGACTGCGCTTGGGTTTCGTACAGCTCGGGCAGCAAGAGACGAAGCGCGTTGGAATCGGAGCCGCCCCGTCGCAGTTGATCATCAAAACGTTGCCGCACCACTTGCAATTGTTGATCAAAGCGGCTGAGCGTCGGATCGATGTTGCCGATCGGCACATTGCTGACCGCGGGATTTCTTCGCGTTGGTAAGTTCGGAATCGATTGCGGCAAACGTCCATCGCGACCGGAAAGAAGGTTGTCCTCGGCAATCGAGCGGAACAGATTGTCTAAGAACTGGCCGCCTTGGGCATGCACGACGCTGGGCAGTTGAATGATGCCTAACACTGCCAACGTCACGACCAACAGAAGGAAGTTCGGAGAATATCGATAACGCATCAAATCGTGCTTCTTTCGATTTCGGGAGAGCGCAACTGAAGAAAACGAGAGCCTATCCGAAAACCCAACGACAGCTCGAGATGAGCCGTTGGCGTCAGCCTTGGGTTTCCACTTTGCTTTGTATTTCCAATGCCGCCCGACGCAGTCGCGTTTGGCTCATGCGTTTTCGGATCGGTTCTAAAGCAGGTTTGCCGTCATGATCGAATCAACCGTAACGTTTTGACGCAAGGTGTGGTAACCGGGTGACTCAGACGATGAACGAGGTATCCGACAAAGTGGTCCAAAGACTGGATCTGGTCGGAAATCTAACACGATGGTGTGCGATCCTCCCTCCCTCCCGGAACGCCTTGATGTCTGACTCCGAAACTCTTGATCAAGACGAGGCGACTGTGCTGTCGACGCGTCGCCGATCATCCACCAAAACGAAAACCACATCAGCCCAATCGCCTCTTGAAACTTATCTGCGAGAAATCAACGAGACACCGCTGTTGTCCGCGGATGAAGAGCTTGAGTTGGCCGCTCGGATTGCTGATGGCGATGTGATGGCCCGGGATCAGATGGTCCGGGCGAATTTGCGTTTGGTCGTCAACATCTCGCGAGGTTACACCGGCAAAGGACTGGGGCTGCAGGATCTCATCGAAGAAGGCAATTTGGGGCTGCTTCGCGCCGTCGAAGGATTTGACCCGGTTCATGGAACACGTTTCAGCACCTACGCGAGTTATTGGATCAAGCAGTCAATCAAGCGTGCCTTGATCAACAGTGCCAAAACGATCCGCATACCGGCGTACATGGTCGAATTGCTTTCGAAATGGCGTCGCGCGACGGCTCGGCTCAATGAAGAGTTAGGCCGCACGCCGACCAATGAAGAGGTGGCCCGAATGCTGGGCTTGCCGAAAAAGAAGCTGCCCATCATTCGCAAGGCGATCAAGATTAACAATCTTACTCCGCAGAGCGATCAATCGGAGGCCGGTTGGTCGCTCGGCGATATGGTGCAGGACGAGCGATTGAAGGCACCCGATGAAGAGATGCTTGACCATGACATTTTGCGGCATGCCATGGACTTGCTCAAGGATTTGGACGAACGCGAATCGACCGTTTTGAAGTTGCGTTTTGGTTTGGGTGGTGCCGAGCCGATGACACTCAAGGAAATCGGCGCGGAACTTGGACTGACTCGCGAACGGGTTCGGCAAATTGAAACGGAGGCGTTACGCCGACTAGCCGACGGATTGACCGACCCGCGAGATCACGCATTTTAAGCTTGCGTGATTAGACGGCGGCACCGAGGCTATCACGCAGCTTGGCACCGTTGCCCGCTTGACCGAACGCGGTCATGCGGGCGACGCAGACTTCTTTCATCGCGGTGCGGGCGGGTTTGAG
>JBCCJB010000443.1:0-3477 GCA_039028015.1 Planctomycetota bacterium | reverse complement strand
GTCAGCGATGACTTGAAGGCAAGTTCGCTGGGCTGTTATGGCAACAAGATTTGTCAAACGCCGCACATCGATTCGATCGCAAAGCATGGCGTCGTTTTTGAGCGTGCATATTGCCAGGGCACTTGGTGTTTGCCATCACGAGAATCATTCATGTTCTCGAAATACCGGGGCCGCAGCGCACGAAGTCTCGGAGAGTGCTTGCAAGATCAGGGCGTGATGTCAGCGCGTGTCGGAAAGATTTTTCACATGCGTGTTCCGGGTGACATCATCGACGGAACCGACGGCAACGATGTGTCCGAATGCTGGACGCAGCGTTTCAATTCTTCGGGACAAGAGGCCCACACACCGGGTGACTACGCGTGTTTGAACCAAAACATCTTCACGACAGAGCTTGCCAACCGACAGTCCACTCGGATGCCGCATCGCATGTTCGTGACTGTCGAGATCGACGGCGACGGTGCTGATCAACCCGACTCGAAAACGGCAAGCAAGGCCATCGAGCTGCTTGAGGCTCATCAAGACGATTCGTTGTTCTTGGCAATTGGATTCGTGCGACCGCATTATCCAATGGTGGCACCTCGTCCCTACTTTGACCGTTATGATCCAGCGACGTTACCGTTGCCACATGTTCCCGCGGATGATCTGGACGACATTCCGCCGGCCGGACTTCGCGGAACGACCAATGCAAGAAATGCCATCGGCCAATACCCCGAGCAGCATCCCTTGAAGTGGCAGGGAAACTCTGCCAGCGTCTCCTTCACGGATGATCAAGTGGGACGTGTGCTGGCAAAACTGGCTCAACTTGGCATCCGAGATGAAACAGCAATCCTGTTTACCAGTGACCACGGTTATCACCTCGGCGAGCACACGCACTGGCAAAAGAAGAACATGCATGAGGAGGTGACACGTGTCCCACTAGTGATATCCGTGCCGGGACTGACGGGTAAACATTCACACGATGTTTCAAACCAGCGCGGAAGCGAGACAAACGATTCGGCGCTGCGATCGAAGTCTCTCGTTGAATTGGTTGACCTTTATCCAACCATCGTCAACCTGCTCGGCCACGATATCCCCGATGATATCGACGGAAAATCGTTGGTTCCGGTGTTAGCCAAACCGACACTGCAGATTCGCGAGTCAGCCTTTTCGATCGACCGAGTGAAGCAGCAATGGGACTATGCTGATCGTGGCTCACGGTATGCTTACATGCGATACGCCGATGGAAGTGAAGAACTGTATGACATGCAGACGGATCCTGGTCAGTTTCATAATCTCGTTTTTGTTAATGACGCATCGGCCATCCTTAAGCGTGTTCGCGAGCGATTGAATCGCAAGATTGCTCAAACGATCAATTCGCTTTAAAGCGATACTTTGAATGGAGAGCACCGTGATTCATCGCGCTACCGAGCGTATTAGCCGTTTTGGCGCTAGCCACAGTTTAGCCCGAGGAAACCGCGGCTAGCGCCGGCCGGCTAATCCAATATGGCGCTGTTCAATTAGGTTTCCTTCGATTATCTATTGCCAAGTTCAAAGCCGTCGCGAGTCAGCCTCATGCGATACCGATCGATATTCCTGCGGGCTATTGGATGCATGGCCGCATTCATCACTACGCCCGGCATTACTCATCAGCAGGTTCACGCTGAGACCGATCGTGAATTAGCCAATCAAGCGTCACAAACTGATGCAACAAATCGTCGACCAAATGTTTTAGTCATCATCTCGGACGATCAGTCTTTCCCGCATGCATCCGCCTACGGATGCCAAGCGATCAAGACGCCCGGCTTCGACGTCATCGCAAATAGTGGTGTGCTGTTCACAAACGCGATCGTGCCGTCGCCCGGATGCAGTCCCATGCGAGCTGCGTTTCTGAGCGGTCGAAACATTTGGCAGTGTGGAGCAGCGGGCACGCATGGCAGCTATTATCCGACCGACTTGCCATCATTTGTGCATCAGCTTGCAGCTGCTGGTTATCGAACAGGTTTGACAGGCAAAGGCTGGTCACCAGGTTCGGCCAAAGGCTGGGACCACAATCCGGCTGGCCCTCAATTCGATGGAAAACGGACGGCATCGCCACCTGGTATCTCTAGTCGCGATTACGCGGCGAACTTTGACGCCTTCTTAGATACGACGCCGAGTGACCAACCCTTTTGCTTTTGGTTTGGAGGAACCGAGCCGCATCGTCCGTATGATCCCGGCCTGGGTCGACGGATGGGTATCGATCCCGAGTCAGTGTCGGTGCCGCGTTTCTTGCCCGACAACGCAAATGTTCGAGATGACATCGCCGACTATATGGCCGAGATACAGTGGTTTGATACAGCTGTCTCAAAAGCCATTGATCGGCTGAAACGCGATGGGCTGTGGAACAACACGCTTGTCATCATCACCAGCGACAATGGGATGCCATTTCCCAGGGCGAAAGCCAATCTGTACGACGCCGGTATCCATGTGCCGCTCGCGATCTCGTGGCCTGAACGGATCAAGCAGTCGGGGACCTGCAAGTCGGTCGTCAGTTTGCTTGATGTCACCGCCACAATCCTTGAAGCCTCAGGCACCAGCACGATTGGTCCATCAAAATCTGTGGCGGCCGGTGGTTCATCCTTGCTGACCTCGCTTTCCAATCCAATCCTTGATGGCGAAACGGTCACCTTTGAATCTGTAAGACCAGCTGCGTTTGCAGGTCGCGAACGACACTCTTCGTCACGCTTCAACACGCTGTCGTATCCAAGCCGGTGCGTTCGAACGGATCGATACCTCTACATCGTCAATGAACGGCCGGAACGCTGGCCAGCGGGCACACCATCGAAGTGGTCCAAGGTGTTCTACGACAAACATGGACATGTCGTCGAAGGTGAACCGGGACCATCACACGGCGGATATCACGACATCGACGCCAGCCCAACGATGCGTTCGATGATTGAAGGCTTGCATCAGCCCGATGTGGCGAAACTCTGGGCGGCTGCAACGCAGCGACGACCTCAAGAAGAACTTTACGACTTGCAAACGGATTCGGCTTGTCTGGTTAATCTCGCATCGTCATCCAGTCACGCTGCAATACGTGATGAACTTGCTGAGACACTCAGGCGGTACCGACTGGAAACCAACGATCTTCGATTGACCGACCCAGTGAGGGCCGAGCAGATTTGGGAAGCGTACCCACGAATGAGTAGTCTTCGATGGTTCGCCGAACCCGATTGGCTCGAGACAACGGCCGATCGAACCGGTCCCGCATGGCTCGAAGATCGCCGCCCGATGCTCATCGATTCCAAATGAGTGGACGGCTCACGCTCGACGAGCAAAGACGACTCCGATCGTCAGCATATCATTCAACATGCGGTTCGACTGACACTGAGACATGCGATTTGGCGACAATCTTCCAATTCGCGTCGTGGACGGCAACGTAGATGTCCCAGCCCTTGAAGCTGATGTCCTCGGCGCGGAAGTCGTGCTGCAGGCGCACCTGCACGGTCACAGGTCCGG
>JBCCJB010000442.1:0-3477 GCA_039028015.1 Planctomycetota bacterium | reverse complement strand
TTTCGCCACCGTTCGCCGTGAGAGCAACTTGGGTTGCATGGGTTCCAGATCCCAGATTTGCAGCTCACTGTTTGAAGCATTCGGGTTCGCCTGATCACCGTCTCCTGGCGCATTTGCAAATCGTTGGACGCCGCAGATCATGCGGTCCCCATTGGGATGAATCTTCAGCGACACGCCAACACCGCCCAGTTGCAAACGAGCCACGTCGATGAGCTGCGACTGTCGATCGAATCGTAAGCGTTTGGCGTTTCCCAGAGCGTCGCTGACGACAAGCGTCCGACCATCCGGACTGGCGTCCATCGCCACACCAAATTCGTAAAGCGTTGACCCGGGCAGAAGACCGCGATCTCCCGATCGAGTGTCGATCTGTTCCAGACTCCACTTCGCGGTGCCAGCGGGGATGGTCTCGGGATCGCTTTTATCGACGACTCCCTGGTATTTAGCGACGACGATTGAGTCGTTACCAAGAAAGCTCAGCGGTACAAACTGACGACGTGAACGAATCGCTCGAGCAATGGGTTCGCCGTATTCTTCACTGTCTGAGTCGACCAACGCTTTGGCGGACCACAGTCCCGTATTGGAATCACGTTGCCAAAGTAGCAGTCGCCCTTCCACATCGATCGAGGCTAGCTTCTGACTCCATTCGATATTGGCCTCTTGATCGTACTTCTGACGGGACGCCGGCATCGGTGACCAGTCCATTGCCGCAATGACTTGGCGATGCGCGACGTTCGCATCGGTCATCGATCCGCTGATCAGTGATGCGACCAAGCGGCCCGAATTCGCATCGACAATCCAGATCTCGCCAAGTCCTCCGCTGGCACCATGCCCGGCCATCGCAACCTTGCCAGCGGATAACGCAAGGGCATAAAGACGTCCCCGTGGTCCACGCACGACAGGCCAACGAATGGTCCGAGCGTGAACCCATTTGCCGCGCGATCTTTCATTGCGTTTCCAAACATGAACGTCTTTGTCGTCACCGGCCGATACGAGGGTTGCCGACGCCGCCGATTGATCGGAATCAGACGATTTGCGATCGATCGGATCGATCTCAACATCGACCGCGCGAATCATGGCGGTGTGCGCTTTAAGGTCGAGCCTTAACCACGGCCGAATGGCGAGTCCATCGAGCGTTCCTGATTTGGCCGACTCGGTGGTGTCCGGCAGCTCAGTTTCAGCGGGGATGCTTGGTTTGGTTTGAGCTGGAGATTGATCGGAAACCTCGGTTGGCAAAACAGCCTCGGAGGGCGTTTGATGGTTCTTTTCGCTATTCGATTCCCAATTCGATGATGCCGGTGGAAGTTTGCTTTCTGGGGGAGCCGCCGCGACCAGAAAGCAAGCGGCGGCTGAACTTAAGAAACACAACAGTAAGCGAAGGCTCATGCTGTCATCATCTTTCGCTACAGTGATGAGGGGATCCCGCAGGCACGACGACCAAGGTTGTTGATTTTTTCTCAAACCGTCCAAAAGCCACTCTAATGTTAGCCATCAATCGAATGATCGACAAAGTCTTGTGGGTGGTCGTTTTTTTCGGATTCAGTGTCTTATGGTTGGATCGAGAATCATGCGGTCAATCATCGGGTACCAGTTCAACATTGACATCCAATTCGGAATCGTTGACCAAAACGTCTGTCGCGATCGGTCCCAGTGGTGCTGCGATGTCGACGATGTTTTCACCGCTGCATGCTCCGCCTCGAAAGACGATGGGATTGCTGCAACGAAGTTTTGTTGACGTGGCGACACGCACCGAGTCGCCGTTACAGATTGCCATGGTCGTCGATGGCACGGAGAGCATGTCGCAAGAGCTGGCAGCGGTGCGTGATTCCATTGACCGCATGATTAAAGATTTGGGACGTAGCCGCAGTCGCGTCGAAGTTGCGATCGTGGTGTATCGCGATTCACTCTGTGACGCAGGTGAAACCGAGATCCTGCTGCGAGACTTTAGCTCCGATGATCGCGTCATCATCCAAGCGGTCGCAAAGCTGTTGCCCATGTCGGGCGAGCCTTTCTTTCATGAGTTGGCCGATGTGGGGATTCATACCGCGCTGACCCAATTGCCATGGTCCGAAGATCCTGCCACCAATCGATGGATTCTTTGGTTTGGCGACGCGCCGCCCTACGAAACCACGTTTCAAAGTGACGCGTTTCCCAAATCACGCCGACGCTTTTCCGACGAACTTTTGATCACCGTTGCCAATCGAAAACAGA
This sequence comes from Planctomycetota bacterium, assembly GCA_039028015.1. Classification (GTDB taxonomy): domain Bacteria; phylum Planctomycetota; class Planctomycetia; order Pirellulales; family Pirellulaceae; genus Rhodopirellula. The sequence continues at coordinate 1,269 of JBCCJB010000442.1, read as the reverse complement.
TTCAGATCAATACCGTCGTCTGCACCAGCAGCCAGAATGTTTCCGATCCGTACGGCAAAACCATCGACGCAACACGTGACTTTGTTTCCCGATTGGCCGAGGGCACCGATGGGCTGATCCTCGACTTGTCTTACCCCGAAGTCCGCACCGCTTTAGTCGACGCGAGCCGCCGACCCGCAGCCCAGTACACGCGGATCGCACCCATCAGTCGACAAGATCTAATCGACAGTGCGGATGCCCTGGGCGACGTGGAAGCGAAGGCCGATGGACCGGTTCAGGTTGCGGTGTTGCCCATGCAACCGATCGATCAAATGCGATTTGATCCCAATCTTGATTCCGTCAAGATTGCGACGGCGATCCGCCACCGGTTGTCACAGACACCCGGCTTTCGCATGGCCAGCACCGTTGACGTCAAGAAACAGCTTCGTCGAATCCGTGCCGAGGGCGTTCCGATCGAGCAACGCATTCGCGTGTTGACGACGCGATTGGGGGTCGATTACGTGATCTGGGGCGAAACCGTCGCATCAAACCAGATCCGCACAGCTGCGTATCGACGCCGTGATGGCAAGCCATTGTTCACGATGGTTTCGGGGGATGCACCGGATGACGTGACGAGCGTCTTTTTGCGAGCCGCGGCAACAGATCCAACGTCCGCAGACGGTGACGTTAACGCGGATGGGCTGGAATCTTTGACCAAGCGACTGCAGGCGGCACAAAAAGCCACAGCGATTCCCGGTCGTTTGGCCGAGTCGCAAGCGGCGACGGATGAAATCTTGGTGGCACTCGAATCGTTGCATCAAGCCCTTGGCATGTCCGCTGGCGAAACCGAATCGGATCGTTTGATGCAAACGGCCCAGACAGCAATTCAATCTGCAATCAAAACCGAACCCCAAAACCCACTGGTTCATTGGTTGCAGGCCAATATTGCGATGAACCAGGCGACGGCACTCTATGCCAAGGGCGAACAGGAATCTGCCGACGATCGAATGCGGATCGTCCGATCATCGCTCCGCCGCGCCGCACGTGGTAAACAAAGGCTTCACGCAAGTTTGGCCGATGAAATCACGGCGGACGAATTGTTGTTGGTGCGGCGCGATCCAGGCGGCGCGATCGACGCCTACGAGTCACTCACGAAATCCAACCATCCTGATGCCACGCGTCGTCGAGCTCATTGGATGTTGTCTGGTTTGTACGCTGGCGACTGGGGCGCCGGAGCAGGCTTGGTTGATTCGGACAAACTTCGCCAGCACGTGATGGCATTGATGCGAG
>JBCCJB010000441.1:0-3478 GCA_039028015.1 Planctomycetota bacterium | reverse complement strand
CCGCCAATCATTTGGTCCATCCAGCCTCGAATTTGCCACAACCAATCGGCTCCCCAATAACCATGCTGGCCACCGATACGACAAACAGCTGTGAAGGTGGCTTCCGGCGGTGCCATCACATTCGTTTCGCGTTGATCTCGAAAAACCGTCCCGCCCGACCACGACGGATCGCCCGGCAATTCCCCAGCTGTCGACCATCGCGTTTCAATCTTGCCGGCTTGCAGCTTTCCTAGTGCAGCATCAACCGCTTCCCTGGCACCGCGAAGTGGCCCTGGCATCCATTGCTGCGCCTGATCGTTCCGACACACCGTTCGATTCTTGAGCCCTTCGGCAAGCGGTCGGGCAATCTTGCTGGTGACAGGCGTGACCAGACCAATCCAGCGCGAGCTCAGTCGCGGGGTCAGCACGGGCACATCGATGATCTTGCGTCTGCGAAGACCAATCGCGTCACACATCAAATTCATCATTTCACGATAGGTCAAAATATCGGGCCCACCGATGTCAATCGTTTGATCAGTCGTTTCAGCGACGCGGAGGCACTGCACCAAATAACGCAACACGTCACGGATCGCGATCGGTTGCGTCATCGTTTCGACCCATTTGGGAACCACCATGACCGGTAATCGGTCCACCAAATACCGCAAAATCTCGAACGACGCGGAACCCGATCCGATGATCATGGCAGCTCGCAAGACGGTCGTTGGGACGCCATCGGTCCGCAACACCATTTCCACCTCGCGTCGACTGCGAAGATGGTTACTGAGTCCTTCGCCCATTTCGCCGAGGCCACCGAGATAAATCACGCGTCGGACGTTCGCCTGCTTTGCTGCCCGAGCAAAATGGGACGCCAATTCGCGATCGCGGCGCGCGTATTCGTCACCCGCACTGATCATCGAATGAACAAGGTAGTACGCCGCATCAACGTTTTGACATGCCGCTATCAGCGTATCGGGATCTGAAAGATCTCCCTCGCAAACGCTCACCTCGGAATGCGACCGCCAGGGATACTCGTCCAGTTTTTGAGGCGAGCGAACAAAACAGCGAACCCGATACCCTTCTTCCAAAAGCCGCGGCACCAACCGTCCACCAACGTAGCCACTGGCACCGGTAACCAGGATCAACGAGCCGGGATTGATCGCATCGGGTTTGGGCACCAGCATGAAGTTTGTTCGCTCGACAACGCACTTAGATCAGACAGCCATCCGGATGATCGCAACGCATCCAGAAGTCTCTGAGAAGAACCGCCAAACGACAGCATCGCAGACAACGAATTCAAATCAATTCGTCGATTTCCAACAATGCACGATTAGAACAAAACCTGACAAGAATTACGTTCGCGCGCGGACCCAATCCGTAATCAGGATGCGTTGTACCAGCGGTTCATCGAGATGCTGGAGCACCACATCAATCAGTTTTTCGCGGATGTCTTGATGCGAAGGGTCAGCCAGCCACGCCGGATCGACCTGCCGGAGCATTTGTTCGGCAGATTCAATGATGGGCCAACGCATTTGGTTCAGCTTTCGCTCGCCATGGAATCGTCGCGTGGGCTCAATGATGGCATGCAGCTGCAGCTGATACACATGGTCGGGCTCGCCGGCATGCTGAAATCGCAGCTGACCGACTTCATAGGCCGCATTGGGCACATCGCTTAGGTCAGCGACGCGACTGCGCACGTAGCCAATCACCGCTGCGTGAGCGGCCACCATTAGCAATATTAGGGCAGGTGCCCAAAAACGACGTACGAATTTCACGAAAATCCCGACATTCGCGGCAATGAATCGTGTAACGCTACGTCGCGTAAGGATGCGGGTCAAATAATGATCCGGCAATCAACGCCAAACCGCTGCCATGGCGGACAAGCGTCACTCTTTTGGCGCGGCCGCGTTGTTGTTGCTGGGTCCCGCGAAGCTCTCTCGCAAACGGGTAATTGAGATCAGCGAGAGTCCTTCCTTGATGAAAATGCCGGCAACGATCAGTGAAGAAATCAACGCGACGACCTTAACCCAGCTGGCCATCGACATTGCCATCGCAATGATGCCAAATAAAGACGCGACCGCTGCCAACGCAAACTTGATCATCGCTTGCACGGTCGTTTCTTTGGTTTGGGTCATCACACTGCGATTGATCGCCCCGCGAGCCGACTCGTTGGCCAGATCTCGCATGGCGGACAGATCGCGATCTTTTTCGGGTGCTTGAGAACGCGGTACCAGTGGTGCATCGGGGTCGATCGGCTCGGGCTCCGGTTCGGGCATCACCGGCGTCTCGGGAGCTTCCGGGACTGCGGCGGCGGCCTTGGCATCGGTCGGACCAGGTAGATCTGATGGGCTGGCATCCTGCGGGATTGCGACCGAATCCGATCCTTGAACACGTTGCAAGAGTCGATTCATGTAGGCTTCGATCGAATCATCGACCTCGTCGCCATCACCGACCGGCGTTGCAGCCTGACGATCGTCTGGGCTTTCGTACGAGGGCAGCTCCTCATCAGTCGCGACCTGATCGATTGCCATGTCATCGGTCAATAGGCTCGCATCGGGACTGGCCGGTACCGTTTCCATTGCCATCTCAGCAAGTGATGGCGTTTCGGTCACGGTGGACCCACCATCGAACCCAACGGTGAAATTATCCGAGGCCGAGGACGCGTCCATGTCTGGAGCATCATCCATGCCTGGAGCATCATCGTGTTGATCTTGGGGCGTGATGAATCCGGAATCAGAAACCTCCGGCGAAGCAAAATTCGAATCCAGCATGCCCGGTTCGAAATTTGTTGTCGCTTGAATGGGCTCATCCAACTCGGTCTCGCAACGAGATGACTCGTCCGACAAATCTTGAATCAGCTGCTCGGCGAGCGACGGCAACTCGGGGTCAGATTCCTCAAGCGGCAACTCGTCAGGCAACATGGCCGAATCGTCGGCGGGTGACATCGCATCCAATGCGGTTACATCAGACGAGTCGGCCATCTGCGTTTCAGGCCAAACCGGTAACTTTGAATCAGACGCGGTCGGTGCTACAAAATCACTCGCACTCATCGCATCAGACTCAAGTCCAACGTCTTGGGCTTGCTCGAGGTCGGAGGTCTGCTCAGGGCCCGACCACGCCATGGTGGCAGAACCGTGATGAGTCACGCTGGTCGGGTCGTCACCAGCCAGCTCACTTGCCGGAATAACAGGACTCTCGGCTGGATGGTTCTCCGCCGGCGGCTCTGTGGCCGATGATTCCGGCCACGTCGGAAACGAATGTGCTTCTTGAACAGGCATCGATTGCGGCGGAACAACCTCGGGAGACGTGGTCTCAATCGGTGCCTCAGCAAACGATTGGGAAGGCAGTTCTTGTGGGACATCGGTGTTGCCCACAGGCTGCCCAACCAAACCAACCTGCTGCGCGGCGTTGTCGAGGGATGGCTCAGCGCTGACGAACGATTGCTCGGCGCTGTCGAACGATTGCTCGGGGTGATCAACCGGTTGGTCAACGCTTTCCTTGG
>JBCCJB010000440.1:0-3502 GCA_039028015.1 Planctomycetota bacterium | reverse complement strand
CGATCAGCTAATCACGGGTCAGAGATGGGAACAGGCGATACCACTTGCTCGTGAGTTGGATGAACAACCCAACGCAACCACTGATTTAACGCTCAGGCTTGCGCGGATCGCCCGCTCGCTTCAGCAACGCGATCAAGTGGCTGAGGCAGCAGAGTTTTATCACCGCGCCGTCAAGGCATCCGATCGCCCCGCGGCGGGAAACTTGTCTCCCGAAACTGCTGTGCTCGTTCGTCTTGCTGCCGCATCTGTTTTGACGCAGGCCAAGAACTGGACTGCCGCAACCGACGCTGTCACTCCGCTGTTGTCCGAGAAGTCCGTTGCGACCCCAGCGCAAAGAAAGATCGCGGTATCGATCCTGTTAAAGATTGGTGCCGGTAGTTTGGCAAAAGGTGCCGCCGCGCAGTCCGCTGAAGCGTACTCGGTCGCACTTGCCCACGCGGATCGTGATCAACAACCGACCGCCATGCTGGGGACCGCTTGGGCCTCCGCAATCATGCGTGATCGACCGGCAGAGGCTGCCGAGAAACTGTCGGCTTTTTTGGAGCGCTTTCCAAAACACGAGGACGCCTCGCGTGCCGCTCGCGCTTGCATCGAATGTTACAAGCAAGCGGATATGCCTGAACAAATGCAGCGAATCCAATCGCAGCTGATTAATCGCTGGCCCGACTCGCGAGCTGCTCTTGAGCTCATACGATCCCATCGAAACACAGCTCCCGATTTAGTACCGCAAGCTGTTGCCAATTGGTTAATGAGTCGTGCGAAGTCCGAACGCATTAGCGAATTGGATTTGCCGCTGACCGTGCTTGCACTTCAGATCGCCGGGAACCGGCAAGACTTGAAAGCTTGGGCGGCGTTATCTCAGCACCTCGCCGAGATGGATCAAACGGGGCAATCCGTTTCGGACGTACTGTCACAACTCGGCCAAACGATGCCAGCCGATGCGGAGCGTCTGGCAACCGCCATGATCGCGCCACTGCCAAATCAAGCCATCACACCGCAAGCTCGCGAGGCGGCTTGCCGCTGGGCTGCGAGAAACGAGAAATGGTCGATGTTGGCTCTTGCTTCGGAGAGCGAGAAACCGAGTGAATCCCCCACTTCACGAACAGCCAGCGTTGAGCGATTGATGGCTGAGGCGCTCGTTCAATTGGGACGGACGCCTGATGCTCTGCCGTGGTGGAATCATGTTGTCGATCATCATGGTGCCGTCGACTTTGCGACACTGTTGCGGTGTGCCGAGTCGGAAACCTCCGTCGGTCGCGACGTTTCCGTCGCTTCGAAACGGATCGATGCAGCTCGAATCGCTGCCGGTGACGATCGATTTCAGCTTGCGTTGGTGCACCTACTTGATGCTGAATTGTCCATTCGTCAGCTGTCCTTCGACGATGCACGCGCCCAGCTGGAAAGCGTTGTTCGTGAGAGCGACACGGATGTCGGCATTCGTGGACGGGCGCAGTGGTTGATCGGCGAGACACACTACCTGCAGCAAGACTTTACGAAAGCGATCGACGCTTATCGACGCGTCGAAGGGATCGATCCGGATGGAATCTGGGTGTCGGCCGCACTTGTTCAAGCTGGCAAATCCTTTGAACAACTCGGTCGAAAACGAGACGCGAGTGTTTGCTATGGACACTTGCTTAGTCGTTTCGCCAATACCTCTCACGCATCCATCGCTCGGCGGCGTATGGCCGCACTGAATGATTCGAATCTAGATAACTCGTCTGAAACCACGCGAAGATGAACGTATCAACCAAACGTGACGCCAAACGACTCAAGCGCGATGCCCGTGGACAACGTGGACAACGCGTACAACGTGGACACGCGGCCGCCCTCGCATCACGTGTGCTGCCGCTATTCGTTTTGGCGGTCGGATCGATGTGGTGGATGGGTTCGATGCAGTCCGCAAGTGGGCAGCAATACGGCTTTCCCCCGAATGCTCAAAACGGGAGTTCCATTCCTGCTCAGCAGTACCCTGACGCGTACATCGCGACCGCACCTCCGTCGATTCCTGCGGCTGGCGTGCCGGTGCAAAATCCCGTGCAGAGTCCTGCAGCGGAGCAGCCCGGAGCTGCGGAGCAAGCCGGATGGGAGATGCCAGAGTTTGTCGACAAGATCACTCAGGGCGGTTGGCTCATGCTGCCGCTCGGTGTCTGTTCGCTCATTGTGCTCACGCTTTCGTTTGAGCGCTTGATTGCGTTGCGACGCGCTCGTGTGATTCCACGTCCATTTGTTCGACGATTCACCGAGTGTGTCGAAGATGGGCAGTTGAGCTATGACGAAGCTACGGAACTGTGTGAAGAGTTTGATTGTCCTGTCGCCGAGGTGTTTCGCGCTGCTGTTCGTCGTTGGGGACGACCCATGTTTGAGATTGAACAGGCAGTCATGGATGCTGGCGATCGTGTCGCGGATGGACTGAAACGCTTTCTCCGTGTCTTTCACGCCGTCAGCAACGTGGCCCCATTGCTTGGTTTGCTCGGTACGGTGCTGGGGATGATCGAAGCGTTCGAGATCATCAGCACGCAAGAGTCAATCGGGCAGCCGGAGATGTTAGCCTCAGGTATCAGTAAAGCACTGATGACAACAGCGGGCGGTTTGTCCGTCGCGATCCCCGCTTACCTTGCTTACATGTATTTCAGCAGCAAGTCGGACAACTATCTGGGAGAAATTGATCGACTGTGCCAACGTGTCGTTGATTGTATCTCTGCCGAGAGTTTGGAAGCCGGATCACGCGGAAATCGAAAGCGTCGAGCAGCTTGACGATCAATCACACCGATGGGTTGCCCGTCGTGATTGCTTGCCCGAATTGGGTTGATCACCTGGCTCGGGATTGATTGAAAGCGAGCGATGAAGTTTCAACACAAAAGGACTCAAGCATGGCGGTTCGTCGTCAAAAAACAGAAGAGGCAACGATCAATCTGACGCCGATGATTGATGTTGTTTTCCTGTTGGTGATCTTCTTCATGGTTGGCAGCAAATTCAGCGAAGCCGAGAGTCGCATCAAAGTCAATGTGCCGTCGGTCGGGTCGATGCAATCGATGACCCGTGCGCCCGATGAGCGAACTGTTGCGATCAGTTTGGATGGAACTGTCACGTTGGATGGAGAAGCGGTCTCGCTGCCGCAACTGACCGAAATCCTGCGACAGCAACACGATGCGTATCCCGCATTACGTGTAGCCGTTCGCGGCGAAGCCAATGGATCGTTGCAACAAACCGTCGAGGTCTTACACGCCGTACGCAGCAGTGGCGTTGATCAAATCGGTATCTCAACGCAAAGGATGCGGCGTTGAATGATCACGCCCGGTTTTGGGCAGATCCTCGACTGGTCTACACAGTTGCGGCGGCAGCAGTCGCTCTGCTGCTGATCACTATCTGGCTGTTCCGTCGTCGCCGGAAAGAAGGACGACAAGCAGCCGTTGTGTGTTTGATGTTGTCGATCGCGTTGCATCTCGCCTTAATCGTGCTCGTGCCAATGGTGACATCACCGCCCGGCGGATCAACAACGGTT
>JBCCJB010000439.1:0-3508 GCA_039028015.1 Planctomycetota bacterium | reverse complement strand
GAGGCATTTGATATCAGTCGTGAAGAACCCCAATTTGCGAGTCAGTTTGGGACCGATTCGTTCTCGCAAAGCTGTTTGCTCGCGCTGCGATTGGTCGAATCAGGCGTTCGAATAGCAAGCGTGCAAACGGGCGGCTGGGATACGCACACCGACAACTTTTCAAAACTCAAAGACAATCTGCTGCCCAAACTTGATGCCGGGCTGAGCGGGCTACTTTGGGGTTTAGAGCAACGTGGCCTACTCGATTCGACGGCTGTGTTTGTGACCGGTGAATTTGGCCGCACGCCGAAAATTAATTCACGCAGTGCCGAAGGCGGGCGAGACCATTATCCGCGGTGCATGTTCATGCTGATGGCCGGCGGCAACGTGCGCGGTGGTCAGGTAATCGGCGAAAGCGATGCGACCGCGGCAGGCCCCAAACATGATGCCATCACGCCCGATGATGTTGCGGCAAGTTTCTATCACAACCTCGGCATCGATCCGACAATGGAGTATCACAGCTCAACGGGTCGACCGATCACGCTGGTCCGGGATGGTCGAATCATTGAGTCGCTATTCAGTTAGGACTTAGCCAGCCTTCCAGAATGCTCGTCAGAGTATTGCGTTGCTTTTGAATTTCCGACACGTCGCTCTTGACGTTACTTAGTTCATCGAGCCAAGTCTGAATTTGCTGACGCTGTGGTTCTGTCTGTTCAACAATATCGATCTGAGAATAAACACTTTCCATGCGAATTCGTTCGATCACAGCTTTATCGAATAGGCTCGTCCGCTCAGGCAGTTCGTTTCGGGCAATCTGACACGCGAGCTGGTAGTGTGCTAGCGCAAGTTCACCGTTGGCGAGATCCTGGTAAATCTGACCACATCCCGCATGCCATTGGTATCTGACTAAGGGACCAGTTTGGTCGAGCGTTTGTTCGACCGTGATCTCACCAGCCATGATCGGTGTTCCATCTGATAACGCTTCAATCAGCCCTTCGCCCTTTGTTCTTATCTGACGAAGCCGACCGGTTCCCTGCAGTTGAGCGTGTTCCAATAAAAACTGCATGCCTTGGATTCGACGGACTTTGATCGATGACGTCGCAGCATCAAATGACTCAAGGATTAACGTTGCTTCGTTCAAATAGCTGTCAAATTGCTCGAACGATTTATCAATCGTCTGGATTGTTGCTGCTTGATCAAGACTGAGCTGCATCAGCAGGGCGTCGGCGGCCGTGCGCAATCGATCGGGTCGATCTTGGAACCAGCGAGGACTTTCCTCAAGCGAGATCTTGATTTCGTCCATTGCCTTACCAATCAGCTTTGATTGAAATTCGGCATCAGACTGCATCGAGGCTGCCCGTAACAACAGCCTGGCAAGACCCGCGTGGGCAGCGCCTGCCAAATCACTCGGCAAGCGGTCGCCGGACACTGCTGCATCGTATTGTAGTTTCGCGAGTTTATAGTTTTCCGAGCGAATTTTGTCTGATTGCGCGAGATGACCTCGTTCTTCGAAAAGGCTCGCTTCCAACAAAGCAAGTTTGGCCAAATCGGATTCGCTCTCGCGACCCGTCCGCTGGATCTGATACGCGGCGATCGAGTCGAGATAATCGGACATCGACTGCGGGGTTAATGCGTCTATTTGATGTTGCCGTCGTGCCTCAAATGCCATGATTGCGGCATCGAAACGGTCGCAGTAAATCGGCGTGGTCGAGCGAACGCTCTCTTGCGACATGATCAACGCGGCGACGTTTTCCAGCTCTTGAAGCTTGTCAACGTAGGATGTTTCCGACTGCGATGTCGTGCGCTCGATCATCCCCGGCATCACCAAGTGAGCCAGTGAAACGGCGTGAAGAGGCAAGACGTTGCGATGCAAGCGAGGCGGTTGGAACTGTGGGTCGATTTGATCGACCAACGCAATGCGTGAAGGCTCCAGCACATCGGTTTGAAACGACGCGAATGACGGACCGTCAGATTCTGGCGAACTGGGCCCATCGGATTCAACGCCTACCGACGACACGTCTGGTTTGGAGACCGCCGTTGACATGGCCGCGGCCGATCCCAGTAATGCAGACGCCCAGGTTGCTCGAACTTCCTTTGCCGACTCACTGCGATACCTGGAGAGTGCCAGTTCAAAAATGGATGCGGCCAGTTGTGGCGTTTGGGCTGAGGCAACCAAACGCATTTCGTCCCACAGTTGTTCGGCAGTGTCGAGTTGTCCGTGACTGACGTGCCAAAGGAATCGTTCTTTTTGGATCTGCGTTTGAACGGGATCATCGCTCGGTGCGAGACGACTCGATAGTGTAAGAGCGTCGCCCAATGACACGTTTGTGCCGACGTATCGGCGACGATCAATTTGATTGTCCGCAATGCCTGACTGTGTGATGACCCACTTGATCAAGTCCTTTGCAGCAACGCTTCTCTGATTGGTGGGCACATTCTTAAGTCGCCGAGAGTCCTCGCTTGCCTGCGTGAAATGCGTCAATGAGGTGACAACATCGGCGGCTAACCACGCGAGCCGTCCCAAAGCAAATCGCAGTTTGACGATCTTCGTCGCCGGCATTTGAGCTGCTTTTTCAAATCCACCAAGCTGTTGCCATAATTCGCGAAACTGGTTGCCAAGCTGCAGCAGCTGATTCTCTCCAGATGTCGGCTGACGAATGTCAGTGGCCAAAAAAGCATTGAAATCGATGATTCGATTCGCAAGTGATTCGCGAATTGGGCCGCGCTGATCATTCGACTGGACGGCTTCGATGGCGCGTCGATGGTCGACTTTGGTCTGATCCCAAAAGGCTAGGTCAGGTTCAGATGGGGGCCTTGGTAGAATCGCAACCAACAAAGATGCCATAGGTATCGATTGCTTGTGATCATAGGAATTCGACTGCAGGTTAGCCCGAATTCGGTCAACACTCTTCCGGACCTCAGAGAGCGCGGCATCGTTGGGATTCGCGTGTGTCCAGCGGAATTGAAGTCGTGTGACTTCGAAGTGCGATTGCAATGATGCACGTTGCGTTTCGGGAATGTCCAGACTGCGAATCACACGTTGCAAATCGTTCAGTACGGAATTGACCTCGTCGGCTTGTTCGATGCGAAATGACGTTGGAACAGATGGATCCGCTGGCGACGCATCCACAAATTCCTGTTCGGTTTTTGGCAGGGGTAGTTGATCATCAAATCGATTCAGCCATTCATGGATCTCAGTCTCGTCGAGAGTCGATGACGGGTTTTGCAACCATTCGTCCAAAGCCTCACTGATCGCCATCAGCGACTGATCAGATTCGATCGATGGGTCGAGCTGCCCCCCTTTTCCGTCATATGGAAGATCCATGCCCTGTTCGCCGCGGTCATCGCTTTCGACTGTGTCTGTCGGAGTAATATTGGTCGCGAGCCAAATCAATCCAAAGATCGCCACACCCGCAACCGTCAGCATCAGCCCGAGTCTCGATCGCGGCGGTCCAGCCGTTGCCATTTTCGGTGCGGACAACGCCGCTGCCATCGCGTCGGTAAATTCAACGCAGGTTTCGTATCGCTT
>JBCCJB010000438.1:0-3510 GCA_039028015.1 Planctomycetota bacterium | reverse complement strand
GTCAGAGTATCGTTGGCTTAGTCGTCGATGTTCGTCGCGATAATGTGTCAAGTCATTGATCACATCCAATGTGGGCAACATCTCCGACGGTTGCCACGATTTTGCTTTTTCGATCAGCGGTGCAATGGCCTCGTTCCAGTCGCACTGCCAAGCTTCGATAGCGTCTTGTCGAGCTTGCAACGATGATTGCTCGTCCACCAGCTTCTCCCGAAACTGATCGAGTCGCTGTTGTTGCTTTTGAATCTGATCCGCTCGTAGCGCCCACTCATTACGACGATGCTGCACCTTGTCATGCCAGCGGGCGAGTTCAATTGCCAGATCATCGCCGCCGGGCGGATCGTCATCCGAGTCAGATGTTGCAGCCTTTCCCGCAGAGCTCGTCGATGGAGCCGACTCACCAACGCTTGATGCCAATCGCTCGATGACATCTCGTGTCTTCTGTTGCACTGCGGCTAAGCGTTGCCGTTGCTCTCGATGATGGTCGCACAACGACAAATACCGTTGGTGATCGTCAATCCACGCCTGCATGACCTCCGGGGATCCTGTGGCCACATCGATCGCTAGCCAAATCTCGTCCCATGCCTCTTGAGCCCTCTTGCGTTCTTGAACCACCCGTTCTCGATGTTGACGCAGGGACTCAACGTCAGATTGAGCCTGTTCGATTTCTTGCATTGCAAGCTGGTGCGATTGAATCTGAGCTTGATGCGTTGCGATTTGATCCGACAGCTCGTCCGCATGCCGGACAGAAGACCACAACGCCTGCTGGTCAGTGTTTTCCGAGTTGATTGCGGATGGCAGGGATTGTTTGATCACATCATCGCGAGTTTTTCGTGCGGCCGATAATTGCTGCGCGGTCGGCAGCTTCTCAATAACCGCCCGGTGACGAATCGCTTGAAGTTGCTCAGCCAGTGTTTGCTCTTTTTGTTTCAGCTCCTCGTCGACCCGCCGGCAAGCTTCATCGGCAGCTTGCAGTTGACTCGCCAACGACTTGATCTGTGAATCGTGCGGCGTCCGCAACGTTTCTAGATTGGATTCGCAACCATGTTGCCTCAAGTTTTTGGCCAAATTCGTGCACGCTTCGTTGCTGCTTCGCACCTCAGCCTGACGTTGAGCCAGATTCTCGGACCAGTCTTCAATGCGACCGATGTCGTTCAAAATCGACGTCAGCAAATCGGGGTCACCCAATGACACCATCTCACCAAGTTGGTTTTCAATGCCTTTGATTCGTGTTTGCGTTGCGGCGACGGCTTGCTCCGCGTCATCGCAACGTTGACGAACACGGCGATAATCCTGTGCCAGTTCTTGAATGCGTCTTCGAGCGGGGTCAGTGACCTGAAGCGGGTTGGTGGAATCATCATCCGCGTCACGACCCAACATTCGTAAACATCTCGCGATGTCCAGGTCGCATTGTTCGATTTCCCGCCGACGCGTGGCTTGCTCAGAAAGTTCATGTCGATGCACGCTCGCATTGCTTTGCAGTGCCTCAATCTCAACGGCATCGTCAAGCACGGGATCTGCCGGGCCGAGCGATTTCCGACGATCCTCGAGGCGTTGGTTTTCTTCGTCAATCGCAACACGTTGCTGCCGCAGTTCGATCACTCGCATCTGACAGACGCGAAATTGCGAAACGAATGGGTCATCCAGATCAACCGCATCGCGAACCGATTCTAGCGTCGCGTTGACGGCTTCCCACTCGGGAATCAATGGCAGCGTTTGCTCAATGACTTCCAGACGTTCGATGTCGCGCAGGATTTCAAGTTGCCGTTCCTCGAGCGAGTGAACCCGCTGTTCTTGTGCGTCCAGCTGCGTTTGGAGCTGTTGATAGGTGGATGTCGAAAGTTGCAGCTCGCGGACGCGTTTGTGGGTCGCATTGACCAATTCGATCAGCGATTTGATCTGAGATTTGCCCTGACGTTTGAACAGTTTTCCCAGTTCATCCGTGAGTGAACTTTGGACATCGCGAAGGTGCCCCACACCCGCACCGGCGGCAAACAGAATCTGACCCCACTGACCATCGCCGTTGATGATGTCACGTCCACCGCGTTGGAGTTCATCATGCGACAAACCATGACGCGTCGAAAACGATTGCTGATCGAGCTTACCCAAAAAGGGCCGCAGTCCATCATCGGGTAGTACCCGTTCAGTCTCGGGATCTAACAGCGTTCCCTTGCGGCCGCGTTTGCGAATGAACTCGATCGTTCGTCCGGAACGAGTACGCAGCCGACCGCCCAGCCGAAGCCTTGGTCCCGCATGCAAAAAATTATCATCCAGGTGATGCGGGAATCCAAAAAGCCAGCGGTGCAATGCGCGAAGCGTGGTTGATTTGCCCGCCTCGTTCGCACCATAGACAATCTCCAACATCGGTCCGTCGCGATCGCCGCCATGAAAATCCAGCGTGACATCGCTCAGATGTGCGAATCGAATGATGTCGAAGCGTTCAATCTGCAACGGTGGTTCCTCGCAGGCGTGACCATAATTCCGCCGTCGCCTGATCAACCCAGTCGTCGACACTTTCGTCATCCGGATCGATGGCGTTCGCCTCTTCCGTTAACATTTCGGCGGGCAACTTGCGAGTCAGGTCACTGATTTGATCTTCAAACCACGATGACATATCCCCAGTGGGTTGGTGTCGCAATTCGTCGGCCACCGTTTCGATGCTATCCAGCGGACCCGTCAGCGGCTCGACCGATTCGTCGTCATCCAATCCGGGAGCGAGATGGCCAGAAAGCGGTGGCAACGTCTTGATACGCACTTTTTCAAGCCACACTTGGTCGCCGCCCGTCGCGATCGCAACGGCTTGCAAGTCCGCTTCGATCTGTGCCTGCTGGGCAACCCATTGGCTGTGCTGAGGTGTTTCGCCGGTGATGCGAACCCGGGGGACCAACAGACGTTGATCGGCATCCGCAAGCGCGGCTTTGAGAAAGCGATCAAATCGATCCGCAATTTCATCGCGATGCGAAATGGTCGATGCATCAATCTGACATCGATCATCCCACCGAGCCACGTCGAGTGGCTGAAAAGTGGTTGTCGTTTGGTTTTGGTCATCGATTTCGACCAACAAACAACCCTTTGCACCGGATTCGCGAATATGGCGTCCTTGGATGTTGCCGCTGTAGACGATGGGTGCGGCTCCTGGAGCGTTGTGTTCACCGCGGCAGTGAATATGGCCCAGAGCCCAATAGTCGTAGCCTTTATCCGCCAATCGGTTTGGGGTGACGGGAGCATAGGGTTCGTGACCCTGCAGACCCGATAGTCCGGTGTGCAGAAGCCCCAAATTAAAAAAATCTCGCAGCGGCGGTAGGTAGTCGATCGTCATGTCCTGCGTTTCAGCACGCGTTCGATACGAACGACCGTGAACGACGATGCCCAAATCATCGAAAACGCGGCGGTCAACCTGTTCCGCATCGAGCAGAATGTCACTCCCATCGGGATTTTTCGGCAGCCGCAGCTGGTTGGTCATTTTGTTGGCAGCATCGTGATTGCCACGGATCACGACCATTGGGATCCCAG
>JBCCJB010000437.1:0-3541 GCA_039028015.1 Planctomycetota bacterium | reverse complement strand
ATCGCGTCACGGATCGAATGCTAAGAACACATCAATCGAACCCGTCCAAAGCGAAGATCTCGTCGATGGTGCGAGTCTTTTACCATTGATTGACGGCGATGTGCTCAAACGACGTGTTCCCCTTTTCTGGTTTTACTATCGAGCTCTAACCCCGCCTCGCTTTGCGGTTCGGTATGACCAGTGGAAGCTGCTTGCAACATGGGATGCTCCATTGATGCTTGAAGCACGCGGTGGTCCCGGCGGACGCAACATCAACCCCGATGCAATTGCACTATTCAAAGGAGCGAAACTAACGGGGTTTGAGCTTTATGATCTCTCCACCGACCCAAACGAGACAAAAGATGTCGCTGAGCAACATCCTGAGCAACGGGATCAATTGAAACGAATCGCGAGAGACTTATTCGCTCAACTTCAAAAAGAAGGCCCGGATTGGCCTGAGACCGCGGCGTACTGGAACCGCGTGCGTTAATCGGGCGTTTGGTTTGCCAGAAGACGTTCGAGTGCACCGATTGCCTGAAAATCTTTTGGCCGCCCTGCGGCTCGCTTCAATCGGATGGGCGTTTTGAGGGTGAAAAGCCGTTTTTCTGGCAAATGACGGTCACCGTTTGTCGGCCTTGTCGCTCGACATGAGATCGCGGCGGCCGGCCGAATAGTAGGAATCTGACGAAATATTAGATTTCTGCGTGACGAATTGCGCGGGTCTTCCCTCTCTCAAAAGTAGCGAACCTATTGCCAAATTGGTTGCGTAGGCACCTGACTATCGTTGACTTGGCAACGGACCAAACCCAATGAGAGGCACGAATGATCGCGTTGTGTTCGGCAGTTGATCAATCGCAGATGGCCCAACCAACATCCAAGGCGTTTTCCGAACTACTTGGTGCGGCAAGCCGCGGCAACGCCAGCTCGCTCGGTCAGCTGCTCGAACTGTATCGAAACTATCTGACGATCTTGGCAGCTTCCCAGCTAGACCAGCGGCTACGAAGACGCTTGAACCCGTCCGATGTGGTGCAAGACACCATGCTCGCCGCCCAACGCGGATTTGGTGAATTTCGCGGTAACAGTGAAGGAGAAATGTTGGCATGGCTGCGACAGATCCTGATTCGGTCGCTCCATCAAGCGCTTGATTTTCATTTGCTCGCGAAACGACGCGATTTAAGACGCGAGATATCAATCGAAGATGTCGGCGTCGCGCTCAATAACTCCGCGATCGGTCGCCACGACGTTTTGACGGACATCGGGCCAACACCCAGCACTGTAGCGCAGCGACGTGAGCACGCCGTGCTGTTGGCCGATCAACTCGCGACGCTCAAAACGGAGTATCGCGATGTGATCGTCTATCGCAATTTTCAAGGCATGTCATTCGACGCGATTGCGTCTGCGATGGGCAAATCATCGGGTGCCGTGCGAATGATTTGGCTGCGGGCCATCGAAAAATTACGTGCTCAATTCGAACTTCAATCGGAAAACGAGTGATCGATCGTGACCAATCTCATGACCCACGTCGCCGCCACCCAATCCGATGACACACTGCTTTCAAACTTGACAGCCGAGCAGCAAGATCGCCTGTCATCGATGCTCGATGTTTACTTGCAGACGCTCGAACAGGGGACACAGCCTGCCGCGAATTGCTTGAGTCAGTTGGCGATGCAACATCCCGATCTGGCGGACACCTTTCGTGTCTATGTGTCGAGCATCGATCGATTGCATGATGCGACTGCCGGGATGCGACAACAGAATCTGTGGTCGTCGGGCGACTCGGTGGAGCCGGACGAAAAACGTTTGGGCGATTACCGTCTGCTGCGCGAGGTGGGTCGGGGCGGTATGGGAAGCGTTTACGAGGCGCAGCAGGTATCGCTCGATCGAAGGGTTGCCATCAAGATTCTTCCGCTTGCGTCTTCGCTTGGCGAGAAGAACTTGGCGCGATTTCGCAATGAAGCCGCCGCCGCAGCCCAGATTCAACATCCCAACATCGTGCCGGTTCACTCGGTTGGTTCCGAATCCGGCGTTCACTTTTACACAATGCCGTTCATCGATGGGCTTCCGCTGGATCAAGTCATTGCATCACTTGCCAACGACGATCAAGACAACGTCGCTGACTTTCCTGCAGCCGCAAAATCGGACCGGTGGCAGTTTGCCGTCGAGATTGGCATTCAAGCCGCCAATGCCTTGCACGCCGCACATGAAGTCAGCGTGATTCACCGCGATATCAAGCCATCCAATCTTTTGATCGACTCGTCCGAGAAGCTTTGGATAACGGATTTTGGGCTTGCCCGTTGTCAGCAACAAGACGGTCTCACGCAAACCGGCGATCTGGTTGGCACGCTGCGTTACATGAGTCCCGAACAGGCGGCTGCTCAGCCCGAGCGGATCGACCATCGCACCGACATCTATTCGCTCGGTGCGACGCTCTATGAGTTGGTAACGCTCACGTCCGCATTTGAAGAGGTGAGCGGTTCGGATCTTCTGTTCGCCGTGGGGCACAAAGATCCGCCTCGAATTAGCAAGTTATGTCCCAACATCCCACGCGATCTTGAAGCGGTCATTGACAAGGCGATGACCAAAGAACGCGACGGTCGTTATGTCACCGCAAAGGCGTTGGCTGACGATTTAACGGCAGTTCTCAATGGAACGCCAACGCAAGCACGTCCCATCACGGCGGTCCGACAGGCCGGGCGTTGGATCAATCGACACCAATCGTCGGTTGTCCTCGGAGCTGTCGCCTGCTTGATTCTGGCGGCCATTCTGAGCGGCGTGACGGCGTTTGCACTGCATAAGAAGATGGTGGCAGATCAGAACTTCGATCGAGCAGAGCGTAACTTCAAGACATTCCGGACGGCCATCGATCGCATCGGAGTTCGGCTCGGTGACGAGCTTCGTGGTATTCCAGGTGCCGAAACCGTGCGACGCGACATGTTGCTCGAAACGCTGACTTACTATCAAGACTTTGTTGAGCAGTCCGGTTATGAGCCTGATTTTCAATATGATCTGGCGCGTGCTTACTCGCGAATGGGTGAACTGAACGAACAGGTTGGACAATTCGCCGATGCCGTGACGGCCTACCAGCAGGCCGCCGGTCGGTATGCCACGCTAGCGAATCAGCTACCCGATGATTTGTTGATCTTGCGCAGCTTAGGTCTTTGTAAGAACAACCTTGGAGCGGCTCTGGCGAAACAGGACAAATACGAGCGGGCGATGGAGCACTATCGGGATGCGGTTGAGCACCAACGCGGTTTGATTGGTCGTAACCCACATCGGCGGGCGTTTCGGGCTGATTTAGCGATCACGCTCAACAATGTTGGGCAGCTTGCCACATCGCTTGCGGATTCGGCGACGGCGTTTGCGTCGCTTGAAGAATCAATGCGACTTTGCGACGCTCTGCTTGACGACGGGGCTGATGATGATCGAGGCGTTGGTGGCGTTGACCGTTTGCAATCAGGGCAGCGCTCGACAGTGGTTTTGGAATCTCAAATCCTGCGAATTCAAGTTGCAAACCTAAACAATCTGGGCACATTGCTCGCAAATTCCGAGATGGAACGAGCGT
>JBCCJB010000436.1:0-3547 GCA_039028015.1 Planctomycetota bacterium | reverse complement strand
GCGATGATAACCGATTGAGTTCAGATCGACTTGTGACAGGCTTGTTTGGCGGGTTCGTTTGGCCGGGGGGTGTATGCGGGCGATGCCGGATGGTAACAACCCACTATGAATTTGGGCGATCAGATCGTTTGTGCGTTCAAGCTGTAGCTGCAGGCTGGGTTATCAGGCTAGGTATGCTGAGATTTCGCCTACCCTTCGGGCACAGGTTCAACGGATGTCGTGCTCTCGGGCGAAGCGTTCCCAGGCGTGAACGCACGCTTTATCGAAACAACGTTATCCGCGGCCCAATGCGATCTCGAAGTGCCCGATCAGGCTCGTCGTTGTTGGAGATTGTGGTCGTTGTTGTCATCGTCCTGATCTTATTAGCGCTCTCAATTCCCCTCGTTCAAAACATGCGGGAGGTCACGCGGCGTAGGAATTGCGACCGAAATCTGATCCGGTTGGCGGCTGCATGCCAGGCGTACGCCTCGATTCACAATCATTTTCCGTCGGGTTCAGTGTCATACAACGCAGAACTTGAGATTATCGATTCGCCATCTGAATTGAATTTGACTTCCCAGCTGCAGTCGGTGCGGAGCCTGCCCGATGGCTACCACCACAATTGGATATCGGCCATTTTGCCGCACCTTGATCGACAGGGGCTCTTCGAATCAATCAATTTCAAGGCGAGCGTCTATGACGAATCCAATCGGTTGCCGCGCGAGGCGGATTTGGCTCCACTGCGTTGCCCATCTGTCGAGGACATCGCCATTGCCAACACGACCAACTACGCCGGTTCGGCCTCTAGCGAGGCGATTCCGATCCAGGTCAACAATGATGGATTGTTGTTTCTCAATCGATGGATTGACCCGTCAAACGTGCCTGATGGTTTGGCTTACACGCTGATCATTGGAGAAAAGCTGTCGCCGCCGCCGGATGATCTGTCTTGGATGAGTGGCACGCGTTCATCAATTCGCAATTCGGGTCACGGAATCAACCATACGTTCTTTGGACTTGATACGGAGAGCTATGATGCGACCGAGTTCGGTCCGCTGTTTGTGGGCGGCTGGGGAAGTCTGCACGCCGGTGGCGCCAGCTTGGTGATGGCCGATGGGGCCGTCGAATTTGTCACTGAGTCGATCGACGCGGATCTGCTGCAAGCCAAAGCATGCCGCAACGACCGATAGAGCGACAGGGATTGATTGCTTGTGTTTCAGATTCGTTCAATCATGTGACAACGATTCGGTCTTGTGTCCAAACGCAGTCAGAGCATGTTTGATCGCCTGTCGGCCAAGGATTGAGTCCCAACGTGTTGATGGATCGATGCACGTTTGACGCAAGACGGCGGGCGGCATGCTGCCGAGTCCTCGGAAGGTGACCGATCTCGTGATCGCAATGCTTGCATCATTCAATTGCTTGCGAAGCTGTTGAGCGTGTTCGGGATGCTGCGCGAGGAGTCCAAATCCTGGTACCGCCAATCGACTCGATGGAAGCTTTGCGGCAGGGTCAACGCACAACATCGACATCGGCGGATGGACACATCGAATGCGGTCCTCGTCGATCAACCATCGATACAAACGCCAAAAGTAACCCATCAACAGTACGCCGCAGTGAATGCCATCGGCGTCGGGATCCATGACAATGGTGATCGTTTCAAAGCGGCAGCGCTGAAGGATGGCGTTGTTTGTTTTGTCATCGTGATTGAGACTGCTCAGGCTTGATGGGTCGAAGCCGGAGCCGCTGATCGTTTCCACAAAGCGTTTTGAGATCGCGTGACTCATTAGCGCGGCAAGCGAACCGCGGGTTGCATTGGCCGGTTTGCCTTGCAGTGCCAGGATGGCCTGACACGTCAGGTTCCTGACGTTGTCGATGCTCTTTGCGGCGCTGTCCCCTTCGACAATCAGCAACTCGCCTCCATCGGCCTGCTCGTGCGGATAGAACACGGGTTGCTTGCCATAGGGCCGCGTCACGTTACGTTGCGGATTGCGGAGATGAGTTCTCGCATGGTTTGGTAGCGATCGCCCGGACGTTTCGATATCGCTTTCATGACCACTGCGTCAGCGGCTGGCGATATTCCCATTTGCGGATTCCGCTCGCTGGGCGGTGGCACGTCGCGCATGCGAATGTTGTCGAACGTCTCATCAATGGTTCGTCCACGAAAGGGTTCGCGGATTGCCAACGCTTCGTAAAGCACCACGCCGGCGCTAAAGACGTCGGAGCGTTCGTCAATTCCTCGCAAGCCCACGACCTGCTCGGGTGACATATACAGCGGCGTGCCCGGGCGTTGATCATTTGCGGTAAGTGTTTGCAATTGATCGGTTGCATCTTCAATGGCTGGTGCAAGTTGGCTCTGTCGAATCGGTTGGTTGTCATCGGCATGGCCCCACACCTTGGCGACACCCCAGTCCAGCAGAATCACTTCACCAAAGTTGCCGACCCAAATGTTTTCGGGTTTGACGTCGCGATGAATCACACCACGCGCGTGGGCGTATGCGAGCGCCTGACACGCATCGGCGACGATATCCAAGCGGCGTGCGATTGGGAAAGCAGCGGCGGTCGTTTCGTCACCTTGGGCGATCCGTTTAAGCGTTTCAAAGAAATTCTCGCCCGAGATGCGTTTCATCACAAAATAGATCCCTTCGACGGGATCATCGCCGATGTCGTAAACCGGTACCGTGTTTGGGTGTTGCAATTGTGCGGTCACGCGGGCTTCGCGAAGCAAACGACGGCGCTCGTTGGGATTGCCGCGAAGGTCGGGCGACAATTTTTTGATCGCCACGGTACGGCCGATCATGGGGTCGTAGGCTGACACGAGCACACCGGATCCGCCTTGGGCCATTGGCTTTAGCCCGGTATACCGGCGCAGCCCAGCGGGAATGTTTCGCGGTAGATCCGGATCCGTTCCCGACAAAATGATGGTAGGTTCCTGGTCCATGGTCGCATTGTATCGATCGCCAAGATGTCCACGCGAGATGGTTATCGTTTCTTATGTCGATTGAAGATCCGAATCACGACGACGCAGACACCACGCCCGATTCCACCGGCCAGCGTCGCGACGAGACCCTGGTAGTCGTTGCGGAAAGACCGACCGAGGGCGAAGCGATGATCTTGGTTCACGTTTTGCAAGATGCCGGTATCGATGCAGTCGCAGTCGGTGGATTCACGGCCGGGTTTCGTGCTGAGGCCCCCGGTTGGGTTCAAGTCAAAACGTTTCAATCCGACGCAGAATCGGCACGTCAGGTCATTGCGGAAATCAAACGGGTCGACCCTGAATGAACGCCACGTCTCGTCGCTACGACGACGTGCCTTATCCTGACTTTATCCACCCACGCATGGACCCGGCTCATTTGGCGGCGGTTGCCCGACTGCATGGACTCGAAACGGCGTTGCCGGGCCGTGGGACTCGCGTGCTTGAGATCGGTTGTGGTCAAGCTGGCAATTTACTGTCTCTGGCATCGATGTATCCCGATGCCGAATTTGTTGGCACCGATCTGTCCGCCAAACAAATCGCTTCCGGAGAAACACTTCGCGCGGCGGCCGGAATCAAGAACCTACGACTCACGGTCGC
>JBCCJB010000435.1:0-3570 GCA_039028015.1 Planctomycetota bacterium | reverse complement strand
ACGAATTGGCGGATTCTGATGAGGCGGATTCTGACATTTGCTGTAACGTTGCTTTCGGTTGCCGTGATGTTGATCGAGTCAGCCTTGACCGGTAAAGCAGCCGAACCCATTGAACCCAATCCCCAAACAACGCGGTCGGCGTTGATTGCCGATCTGGAGTTTTTGACCAGCGACGAATTGCGTGGTCGCGACGCGGCAACTGAGTCGATCGATATCGCGTCGAACTACATCGCTGAACGATACGCTGCTATCGGATTGAAAACCGCATGGTTCGATGGGACTCCGTTTCAAAGCGTCGACATACCAGTGGGATCTCGACCGGATAAACCGGAGATGAACTTCGCATCGTTCGAACTCGATGCTGCCGAAGACATCACTTGCTCACTTAATGAATCATTCTCGCCGCTTGCGATTGGAAGAGATCGCGGACGCATCACGGGATCGTTGGCATGGGTTGGCTATGGCATCGACGCGCCTGACCGAAACTACAACGACTATGAGGGCATGGACGTTCGCGGCAGGATTTTGTTGATGCTGCGAAAGGAACCTGGCGTCAACAATCCCGATAGTCCGTTCGATGGCCGCAAGAACACCCGGCACGCATTCTTCGATACGAAGATCGCCAAAGCCATCGACCGCGGTGCGGCGGCCGTGTTGCTGATCAACGACCCCGACAGCGTGAGGGTTGCTGTCGAAGAGGTGCAGACGCGAATCAACGCCGAACAAGCGCGACGGACGAAACTCAAGGCGACGCTGGCAACACTGCCCGACCAAGCTGTCAATGCGAAGCAGTCCCTTCAAGATCAGCTAGCTCAAATCGACCGCATCTTGGCGGGACTCTTTGATGAGATGACGACCACAGCCCGCGGCGTTCTAGGGACATCTCAAGCGGGAACGCGAACACGCAAGGGTTCACGTCGACGCGATGCCGCTGGGAACGCCATCCCACCGGGAGCCGCCATCCCAGTGGCATCCATTTCGCGATCCGCAGCCGATCAGTTGCTCCAGCATGCCAGCGGACAACGACTTCCGGACATCGAAGCGACGATTGATGCCACCTGGCAACCGGCCAGCATCGAACTGAACAGCGTCACCGCCACCGTGTCCGTCGATATGACAGCTGCGGTCGCAACCAGCGATAACGTTGTTGGTGTGATTTCCGGCCGTGGCGATCTCGCTGATGAAACCATCGTTATCGGGGCACATTACGATCACGTTGGTATGGGCGGCGAAGGCTCGTTGGCTCCCGGCACAGTTGCCGTTCATAACGGCGCCGACGACAACGCCAGCGGAACGGCCACCATGTTGGCTGTCGCTTCCAGAATGAATCGCTCTTTAATCGATGTCCGTTCGCATCGGCGTGTTGTCTTCATTGCGTTTACTGGCGAGGAACGCGGCCTGTTGGGCAGCAAACACTATGTCGATCAGCCGCGTTTCCCGATCAGCGAAACCGTTGCGATGATCAACATGGACATGGTCGGCCGACTTCGCGACCGTGAGCTGACGGTGTATGGGACCGGTTCAGCAACGATGTTTGATGACTTGTTGGATGAAACGCTGGCTGAGTTATCGTCGGATTCGAATTTGCCGCCGTTGCAATTGTTCCGCGTCGCCTCGGGTTACGGCCCCAGTGATCACGCCTCCTTTTATGCTGCGGGCGTCCCGGTGCTCTTCTTTTTCACCGGCTTGCACACGGACTATCACCGTCCAAGCGACGATTTTGAGAAATTAAACTTGGACGGCATGATCCGGATAACCGATATGGTTTGCCAGGTCAGCATGTCACTGGCCACAATGAAGTCACGTCCCGTGTACGCGGTGACCAGCGATAAGATCACGATTCGCCGGCAAATCACGGTGTTCTTGGGAGTGTCGCTGAACCAACAACCAAACGGCGTCTTGATTTCAAATGTGGTTCCCAACAGCCCCGCCGATACGGCTGGCTGGTTGGTGGGTGACCAGCTGATCACCCTGGATGGTCGCCCAATTCAACGGGTCAAGGATGTGTTTGATTTGCTTCGTGAAAAGTCGCCCGAGCAGACGTTGCCGGCGACCGTACGACGGGCCGGTCAAGACGTCCGCGTGGTTGCCAAACTGGCCAAACGGGAATCTTGATTTTCGTGCAATGCCGCAAAAAAGCGGGCAAATTCGTCTTGCCACGCTTTGGAGTGATTGCCAAACTTCGATTTTAGACCTAATCAATCTCGCGACTGCCTAGAGACGGACCCTGGGCACGTTCGATGACGCACGATTGATTTTTCGCATTCAACACGCAAGGAGTAGCGGACGTGCGATTCAACGTTCTATCGGCCATCACGTTGGCCATCATGACCAGCAGCCTCTTGGCCACGCCCGCCGCTTCGGCACAAGAAGCCGGACACAAGATTGGCGTCGTCGATGTGGCAAAGATCTTCAAAGAGCACGCTGGCATTCAATCACAAGTCAAAGCCGTTGAAGCCAACCTGAAGGCTTTCGATTCGGAGCTCAAGGGACGCCGCGATGCTTTGAAGACGGCGGCCGAAAAACTCAAGACCTACAAAGTCGGCTCACCCGATTACACCGCCCAGGAAGAAAAGATCGCGGCGATGGATTCGAAGCTTCGACTCGACATGGCCCGCAAAAAGAAAGAGTTGGCTGACGCTGAAGCGAAAATCTACTACGAGAACTATCAAAGGATCGCCGCTGGCGTGAAGTACTTGGCCAACTACTACAAGGTCAACCTTGTGCTTCGCTACAACAGCGAGAAGATGGAAGAAGCCAAGGGCGAATCCGTAATTCGCGGCGTCATGAAGAACATCGTCTATCACGATGAATCGCTGGACATGACCACAGGCGTCATGCAGTACTTGGATCAAGTCGCAGCCAGCAAAGGCAACAGCCGACGTTAATCTGCGTCTCAAATGCGTTTGAAGGGGAGGCCACGCCTCTTCTTCAAACCACCCGCAAAAGATCTCGGCGACCAGGAGGGCCGCGCCGTGCACGCCTACCGCAACGAACATACCATCGCTTCAACCTATCAGTTGACCGGTCGCGGGTATTGGAGCGGTCGCACGGTCAATGTGGTTTGCCAGCCCGCCAAAACGGGCACCGGGATTCGGTTTCAACGTGTTGATCTGGCTGAGAAACCGATCTGCCCCGCTTGCACGGACCACACCGACGCGATCGCCTATCGCACGAATCTCGGCCTCGGCGAGGCTCGCTTCGAGATGGTCGAACATCTCATGGCGGCGCTGCGTGGATTGGAAATCGACAACTGCCTGATACAAACCGATGCACCGGAGCTGCCCGGATTGGATGGCAGTGCGGAAGCGTGGACCGAGTCCCTGCAAGCCGCCGGCCTGGTGATTCAACCGGCCTCGGCACGGCGTTTTCGCATCGAACATCCGATTCGCGTGACCAGTGGTCGAGGTGTTCTGACTGCTCAGCCGACCGACGGCGATATCGGAACGTACGAGTACCAACTTGACTACGGCGATGAGGCAACCATCCGGCCGCAGTCATTTTCGGTTTCGCTAACACCCAACCGTTTTGTCCGTCATGTGTCATCGGCTCGAACGTTTGTGACCTGGT
>JBCCJB010000434.1:0-3578 GCA_039028015.1 Planctomycetota bacterium | reverse complement strand
CGTGGATTTCCGTGCCAGTGTGACGTGACAGGGATGTTGTTTTTGCGCAATATTTGGATGTCGGGTTGGCAGGCGAACCAATGGTCGGTCCGAGGCAAATAGGTGTTGACTCTCGGTTATCGGCCTACGGCCATTCCATCTGGAGAGGGCTGCACCATTCTTTTCGTAAGTCGATGATAGTGGGTGATGTGGATCGTCAGGGTCGATGACGACTGGCGCGATGATATCGACTCTATCGACCGAGCGCGGACTGACCTTGTGGCCATCGGTCACGACTTGCGCTTTGCTTTTCACGCTGGCTCTTGCGCCGTGGTGGATGGGTTGTGCTGACGCGATCGGCGAATTTTATCTCACGGCCGCTGTTGGGATGGCGATCCTGTCCAGCGGTGCCACACTAGCGACCGAACCATCTGCGATTTGGCGTGGGGACAAGACGGCCATCTGGCTGATCTGTGGGTTCTTGGTGATGGGTGCTATAGCGGTACTCCACCTGTTCCTTGTCACCTCTTCGTTGCAGGCAGTCGTGGCTCCGGGTGTGACCAATTGGATACAGAAACTTCCCACAGCTTCTCCTCTTGAAGCATTACCCAAAACGGTTGATTGGCAGGCAAGTAGCCGCATCGGGCTCAATGCTGGCGGCAGCATGCAATTTGCGGTCCGTTTGATGCTTGCCGCATGTGTCACGATGATCGTGTGCACGCATCACAATACGGCACGATTGCTGCGGATGTTGGCGATCTTGTCGGCAGTGGTTGGAACGGCTGTGGCAGTCTTTGGTCTGGCTCAGCACATTGGTTCACACGATGGCCTGCTTTATTGGCGAATCCCAGTGGAGGGTGGTTTGGGATTCGGTCCGTTTATCAATCGAAACCACTATCCGTTTTTTTTGAATCTATCACTTGGACTGACTGTTGGCCTGCTGCTTGATCGCCTGGAACGCTCTCGAATGTCCTGGCATGCCGCAGCCTCCGATCCAGTGTTAGCCTGGCTGGTCGCAGCGATCGGCTTGATGAGTGCGAGCCTAATCGTCTGCGTTTCGCGAGGAGGCTTGCTTTCCGGATTCTTATCGATCGCGATCGTTTGCATGCTGAGATTCCGGGTGCACGCCGCATCAAGAGGAATCTTGGCGGCTGTGTTGATTGCTTTGGTCGTGGTCACGCTGCTGATCTGGGTTGGATTCGATCTGCAAGCTTCCCGGCTAAACATGCTCGCGCAAGCAGATCGCTATCAATCCGACGGACGGTGGTACCTTTGGCAAGCTGCATTTCGGAGTGTTCCTGAGTTTCTTTGGTTCGGCTCCGGTGGTGAGACGTACCGACATTGGGAAACCATTTATCCCGTTGGAGACGTTCAATGGAACGGTTCGGATGCAATTTCGCTACGTGCCGACAACGAGTTCCTGGACGTGTTGAATGAATACGGTCTGTTCGGGCTCGCAGGCATTTTGCTGGTATCGGGTGCGGTGACCTTTCAGATTTGGCGTTCCAGCCGCGAGGATGGATTGGCGGCAGGTGCTTCGATGGGACTCTTGGCGGTGCTCTTGCACAGCACGGTTGATTTCGGGTTGCGTGTTCCATCGACAGGACTGCTCGCTGTCGTTGTCGCGGCCTTACTTTGTTCTCGACGGACGCCAAAAGCCAGTCGTCGTTCTCTCCAACGATCTGGCGTCACCCGGCAACAACCGTCCAGTGCGTCATCATCCGAAAGTTCTCAGCGACCAATATTTCGCCGCTCTGCCAATCTGATCATCGCCATTGCCATGATCGTTCTTTCGATCACCGCCATTCGCGTGCGGCGGAGATACTTCGATGCCGAACAAGCTCGCCTATCCGCAAGACAGCAACTTTCAGACTTCGCGTACCCCGACGCGATTGTGTCCATGCAGCGAGCGGTCGCTGCAACGCCGGAAGATGTCTTTATGCGGACGGAGCTAATTCGAATCGCTGAGTACGTCAGTGACCGGGCACGCAATGATGAAGAACGCCGATCGGCGATCGCGATGATTTTGCAACACAGTGAAATCCTACGCCGACTGTGCCCCATCACCTGGCGGCCGTACGCGTGGATCGCGCAGTACGACGACAGTCTGGATCCTGCGAGTCGCCTAGCATGGGCTCGAGCAGCCAAGCGACTCCATCCCACCCAACCTGATTTGTCTTTTTTGGTGGGACGTTTGGAGGCGGAGCAAAACGGATTGCGATCTGCGTTGCCGCATTGGCGAGACTCTTTAGCGTCGTCACTCAAACACACCGATCAGATCTTGACGCTCGTCGGAGATAATTTGCCCGCGCGCGATTTTGTCGACGATCTCATGCCCAATGATCCCGTCGTGACCCTTACAGTGGCTGAGCGGGTCGAAGGCGATACGCGACGACAGCTGCTGGAACGCACTCAAGCATTGCTGGTCGAACCGAAGCGTACGAACCGTCGTTTTGAGCCGGGCGAGCTTTATGAGTTGAGATCTCGGACACTTTCAGGATTGGGGCGAGATGATGAGGCGATTGCAATGATTCGAAGAGCAATCAATGAGGACCCGACCAAAGCAGATTGGCGGCTTCTCATGGCCCAGTGGTGCGTCGAACAAGATCGCTTGGACGAGGCCGTGCGGGAGATTCGCATCGTGCTTAGGATGCAACCGGACAACCGATCGGCCAAAACGCTGCAACTGGAGGTTGCCGCACTCAAGGCGGATGTCAGTCGATCAAGTGCCCGCGATGGTCGGGAGTCGGCTGACTAGATTCAATCGTTTGATCGAGTCGCGACATCATCAACCCCCGACGAAGGCAAGGCGTCTCAGTTGCGATACAATGCAAGCTTGGACGCGTTTGCTGTGGAGGTCGCTGGTTTTGCTGGCCTGGTATGGGATGTCGGGATTGTTATGGCTCATTTTGTTTCCTTGATTGACGGCCAACCTGGGTCAGATCAGTTCACGCTCGAGGGCGATGAGGTGCAGATTGGACGGCACCCGGACTGTGATATTGTCGTCGAAGCGGGTGCGGTGAGCCGGTTTCATGCGAAGGCCGTCCGCCGGGGAAATGAGTGGGCCATTGAAGATTTGGGCAGTCGCAATGGCACGTTTGTCAATGGAAAGCTGCTCGCGCGTCCGCATGTGCTCCGCGAGGGCGATCGCGTTCGCATCAGCGAAGTTGAGCTGACGTTTCGCGGCGACAGCATGCCCGAGTTTGCCGGCAACCAGCATGAGATGACATTTGCTGGGTCCCAGTTCGGCATCGAAATGGTGGACGAGAACGAGACCGAGCAGCTTTCGTCAGCCTCGAAAATAGAGTTCCGCAGCGGCGATGACGGGCTGAAAATGTTCGCAACGCCCGAAGCAAAGCTGGCGGCGTTGATCAAGATCAACAGCAACCTGACCGGCGCCATCGCAATCGATGAAGTGCTACCCAAAGTTCTGCTGAGCCTTTTCGACGTGTTTCCATCTGCCGACCGCGGATTTGTGGTCACGAGAGATGCCGACGATCAATTGATCCCCCGATGGGTTCAAACACGAAAACACACCGATGAACCGGAGACGGTCCGCATCAGCCGCACCATCATCCGCCAGGCCATGCAGTCCGGTG
>JBCCJB010000433.1:0-3582 GCA_039028015.1 Planctomycetota bacterium | reverse complement strand
TTTGAGTCCGTTGGGACAAACCGCCGACGCACCGAATTCAAACGTGACGGTACTGCTTGCGGGGAACGAAATCGTCGACGCATCAGAAACATCCGCGGTGACTCGCTGCGGCAACGATAACTTGAGTGCTTTCCAGGCGGGTGCGATCCATTGACAACCCATGTCGCCCAAGGCGCCCGTGCCGAAATCACGCCAGCCGCGCCACGCATAGGGCAAATACCCACGAGCGAATGGCCGCTTGGCCACCGGCCCGAGCCAAGTATCCCACTGCAGCGTCGATGGTGGGTTAGCCGATGGCGGATAGTCCGTCATTCCTTGAGGCCATGTTGGGCGATTGGTCCAGCAGTGCACCTCCGAGATCGTACCAATCAATCCAGCATTCACGAGCGTTTGCCAAGCGACCATCGCAAAACCACTTTGACATTGATTGCCCATTTGCGTTGCGACGCCCGCGTGATGGGATGCACGAATCAACCGGTCGCATTCATCAAAGGTTCGTGCAAGCGGCTTCTGTAAGAACAAGTGTTTGCCACGTCGCAGTGCATCGAGTCCCTGCACGCCATGAATATGATCGGGTGTGCTGATCACGACGGCATCACACTCGCGATCAAACTCATCAAGCATCTTGCGAAAGTCGGATCGGCGAGGCAGATTGGGATGGAGCTCATAGGTTTTCCCAGCCCGTTGCACATCCACATCACAAAAAGCGACCGGCTTACCACCCGCTGCAATGGTCTCAGTTAAATCGGTGCGCCCGCGTCCACCCGCGCCGATTTGAACAAAACGGAATTGATCGCTTGGTGGAACACGTTCAGGCGAAGCGGCACGACCGACCCGACCAAGGATCTCTGGCGAGACAATCAAACAACCGGCTACTGATGAGGCCGCCTTACAAAATCGTCGACGACTGGAACGCGGTTTCGGCTGTGCTTCTTTGTTGGAAGACGAAGATCGAAGCGATTCGACAACGGAAGTGTAATCATGCAAACCGATGCTTCCGCGGCGACGAGATTTCAAATGCGTTGTTTGAGCTTCCGGCAATTGACTGCGATCGGACATCGAAACCCCCGGGTGTGCTGGAGGGCTGTCCTTCCCCTGTCAGATTCTCCTGAGCGTTCGATTATAGGCGAAGCGTTGACGCGAGTGAATTATCGCAACTCGATGACGGCTTTATCGTAATCGTGTTTCTTCGGCAGCAGCGTGGTACCGGCTCAGTGCCGGAATGAGGCGTGACAGGATACGCAACGCTGTCGCACGGCTTGAGTCGACAACGATCGTGACTGTTGGATTTCTCGCAAGCCGGCTCTGAGCTCTGATTTGAGACCTTCATTTTTGGGGGAGAAACGAATCGCTTCTCGGTACCCCTCTTCCAAGAGAACGCGACGCTGAGCAAGCGAGATCGACGGACTCTCTCGGGCTGCAGCATCCAGCATGGTCATGGCGGAAACAAACGGCGTCACCGGTGACTCTGACATGAGATCGATTGAGCCGTCGACTTGGCCTGGCACAAATGACGACACCTGATCCCACAGGCGTGTCATCGCAAGCGATGTGCCGCACTGATGAAGCACTTCAATGGCTTCCGGATGTGTTAGTTGACCTCTCGCCATCGCCAACATGACTGCCATCGCGGGCCCCCGATGCTGGCCATGATGGCAGTGAACAAAAATGGGTTCGTTGGTCTCGGTCGCCAGCAACTGAAGCATCGACAGCGCCTTGCTGGACGCACCGGCATACCCAATTGGAATGTGCACGCGACGCAAGTCAAATTGTTGCGCTAGAGATTCATCAGAAGGCAACGCATCCACGCTGACAACTGTCACACATCCCGCGTCAAACACGCGTTTGAAATCAGCTGTGGTTTCTGGGCGTGCCCCACAAAACACAGTGTCCGTGATTCGCGTCCATTTTGTTGAAAAGTCAGCTGCGGGATCGGCGGCCGCCCCCGCGGGAAATCTCAAAACGATCCAAAGCATCCCAAGAACGACGGCGATCAATCGAAACCGATTGCCGATGCCCCCGAGGGTGCTTGGACAAGAGCAACGAACCTCTCCTGTGAAACTCGATGGCCATCTTGCCAGGACACTGCACCGATCCTGAAAAAACGACCGACCTTGATGCATCATCCTGCCCTTTGCTATCGCGAGTTGGCCGAGCTGTTCGGCCGGACGCGGAATGTTCGCGCCGCTCGCCTGAGTTTACCCGCCGTGATTCCGCATGTTGATGCCTCAACGCCTTGGATCGATGATCGTCCTGGTCGAGCTGATGCTATGGGTTGTCGGATGCGGTACAACGCGCGAACATCAAGCGACCCAACAATTATTGTTATCCGACGCGGTCGATCGAAGCGTGTCGACCATCGATTTTCGACCGCTCGCGGGACAGACCGTCTTTCTTGACACGAGTTACCTTCGGACCGTTAAGGGGTCGTTCTTCGTCAATGCCGATTACGTCACCAGTGCACTGCGGCAGCAAATCATCGCAGCCGGCTGCCTGCTGCAGGACAGCACAAAAGACGCCGACATCATCATCGAAGCCAGGATCGGCACGCTTGGTGCCGACGACCACCGGGTAACCTTCGGCGTTCCGGAAAACAATGCGATTGGATCTGCCGTCGCGTTGATCCCAAATGCGCCTGCCGTGCCTCAGATTCCCGAAATTGCATTCGCGCGACGTGATGCTCGCGAAGGGGCCGCCAAAATCGCCGCGTTTGCTTACGATCGCGAGACGCGTCGTGCGATCTGGCAATCTGGCATCAGCCAATCCAGATCGACAGCCCGAGACACGTGGGTGTTGGGCGTGGGCCCGTTTCAGGCGGGTTCGATTCGCGATGAAACGCGTCTGATTGGCAGTAATTTGATCAAATTCGGTCGTAAAAAGTCGGGTTCACCGCCAAAGCTGTTCGAACGTCCGCCAGTCGACTACACCGCCGAAACGCGTTTCGATCGCGGCTGGCCCGTGCTGGACAACAGCACGAGCGATTTGGATGACATGCTGCCTTCAGAATCACCGGTCCAGGCAGCTCCGCCGGCCCAAAGCGGTGAGATGATCGCTGCGGAGCCAAACGATTCCGTGGTGCGTTAGCCGTCTCGTTGTGACTCAAATCCCCTGGTGTCACCGGCGTGAGATGGTTACACTTCGTGGCCCGTAAAACATTCAACCAAGCAGGTAGCGAGACGCGAGAAATGGGCACCAAAGTTAAGACACATAAGGGAACGAAGAAACGTTTCCGGTTGACCGCAAAGGGTCGGGCAATGCACCGGCAATCCGGTACCAGCCACCTCGCACAGGGTCTGTCCAAGAAGCGTCGACGAAACCTGCGGGGTACGACGGCGGTGGATCGCTGCATGGAACCAACGATTCATGCCGCATTGAACGGCTACAGCAGCTAATTTCAGTTGCCTTTTGGGCACCGCTCAATCGAGTCGGGCCGACAGTTCTTTTTCCACACAACCACAGTTCAACTTTTCATCCACGTTGCTGGGTAAAACGTCAATCATTCAGCCGATCGCGAGCTGATGTTTGGGACCTGAGTAACGACATTTGAGAGAACCAAATGCGCACGACGATCGGACATGCCCG
>JBCCJB010000432.1:0-3604 GCA_039028015.1 Planctomycetota bacterium | reverse complement strand
GCAAATTAAACGACTGAAACACGACGCCGATGTGTCGCAATCGAAACCGAGCCAAGGCGGTGTCCGATGCTGAGGTGACGTCGAAATCACCGATGCGAATCGCGCCACGATCGGGTCGTTCCAATCCGCCCAACAAATGAATCAGCGTGGTCTTGCCTGATCCGGAAGCACCGATGATGGCAATCATCTCTCCAGCGGTGACGCTCAGGTCGACACCGGCCACCGCGTTAACAGTGGTTTCTCCTTTGCCAAATGCTTTTTGCAAATCGGTGGCACTTAGCACGCTCTGATCGTCTCCACTGGAAAGTGCGTCTGCGAATGCTTCTTGGTCTACGATCACTTTTGTTTAACCCACTACCGAAGGCTAGCTGGACAGCGCCACTTTGAATGGAAAACACCGTGATTCATGGCATTACCGAGCGTATTAGCCTTTTTTGCGCTAGCCCGGGTTTAGTCCGATAAAACCGCGGATAACGCCGAACGGATAATCCACAGTGGCGCTGTCCAGCTAGGCAGTATCCCAAAACAAAGTAGTAGGCACAGTCCGTCTGCCGGCACCCGTCAACAACGTCTTCAGTGACGCGGACGGCACGACGGAGCGTGCCGGCCACATTAGCCACCAATCAGGTTTGGTGACAAAACTTAGTCTCCGGCCACGGGTAAAACATTCAACTACTTATGTTCTGTATGCATGCGAAGAAGTTGCGCTGGCGTTTCCTTGCCAATGCGATAGGCGGCCACGGACGAAGCCAATCCACAGATGAGAAACGTCAGCAGCATTCCTGGCCACAACCAATTCCAGGGTACCAGTAACTCCGCTCCGATTCCCGCCCATCGCCAATAGATGCCAGCGATGTGAGCCACTTGCAACATGAGCCAGGCTCCTCCAAAGCCCAACAAACAAGAAACGACCAATGCCGAAACACCGTGCAACACGCTTTCGCCAAGACCAAGTCGCAACAGTCCAAAACGGCTGAGGCCGCAAGAACGAAGGATCGCAAGTTCGCGCGCTCGCGATCGAAGGGAGCCTGTGAGGGTTCCAACAACCGAAAACAAACTCGCGGCCAAGAAGATCAACGGCATCCAGCCCAGGCGGCGGACGACCACGCCACCCCAGTCACCTCGCAGAGCCGATCGCACTCGATCAATATCGTCGACTTGGACGCTTCGTTGACGGCACGTCACTGTGATTCCATCGGGTGCGTGAGAAATCGGTCGATTGACGTCAACAGTTTGTTTTACTACGCCAGCGAGTCGTTCGCGATCATGGCGACTCGATTCGGTCCCGATCCTCAGTGAAGCATTTTCCGGATAGGCCGCACCGAACATCGTACTGCCCATAGCGCCGCTATCGCTTGAAGCATCACCCGAAGCACCATCGCCCCACAAGTAATTCGCGTGGGCCGTATTGAATGTTCGGCGGACAGACTCGACATCCGAGATGATCAACAATTGATGTGCTTTGCCATTCAGCCGAGTCTTGTTTTGCTTTGTGCACATCAACCAACCACGGAACTTGACGACGGCCGCAATCGTCATCGAGTGGGTGCTGCGTTGACCGGGGATGGCAACTTCAATTTGGTCTCCCGCATTCAGATTTGCTGATGCTGCATACCAGGAACTCACAAAGCCATGTGTGCCGGTGCTGAGCTGTTGAAACATCGTTTCAGGATCGCCTTGCACGACTTCGATTGGCAATTGGTCTTTGGCGAATTCGGGTCTGAGACCCATCACCAGGCAGGATGTCCAGGAAGCACTCGAACTATTGATTTCGTTGGCTCGTGTCATCCGGGCCAGTCGCGTATCCACCAAAACCAAAGGTTCCATGCCTTTGAGCTCGGGTTGCTCAAGTACGCGCTTTGTCTCCGTCTGATCCAATCCAAAGGGATAAATCGAAATCATCCATCGTGGGACATTGGGATCCACGACAAAGGGCTCCAACATTGATGCCCCCCAGCACAACGTCCACACAAAGCCGCTCAGCCCAACGGACATCGCCAAGACAGCCCCAACGCTCGCTGATCGGTCAAGCTTGATTTGATCTGTCAGAATCGTGGCGTTCGTGTTCAGCACCACGGCAACAAAAGGAACGAGGATCCACCCGACGACTTCGATGATCAGTGGCGTGACCAAGATGGTCACGACAGTCAGCATGGGGATACCAAACCAAGTCAAAACCATCACGCGTCCGATCGATCCGGTGGCGGTGAGCCAAAGGCTGACTGCAAAAACCAGAATGAGCAAACCAATGGCGATCAATCGATTCGCATAGCGTTGTCGTAATTTTGCTTGGTGATGTTGAGCGTTGCTGGGATTCAAC
The DNA here is from genome assembly GCA_039028015.1 of Planctomycetota bacterium. Taxonomy (GTDB): domain Bacteria; phylum Planctomycetota; class Planctomycetia; order Pirellulales; family Pirellulaceae; genus Rhodopirellula. The sequence goes on along the minus strand of JBCCJB010000432.1, from coordinate 1,284 downwards.
GGCTGAATGCTCAAAAGTCGATATGACGGCAAGCTGCCACCGAGCAGCGTTCCAGCCAACAGGACCAAGCTCGTGATCGCAATGCTCCACCACGTCATGGTAACGCTCCGTCCCATCGCGGTCGCAACGGAAAACAACGGCCAGCTTATTAACAGAACTCCTGCGATTCCCGCGGCGGCCAAGGCAATCGATTCCAAGATCACTGTGCTGGCCAACGTTGCCGGACTAGCACCGATGCAACGCAGCATTCTCATTTGAGCGATTCGCTGTCGAGCAGCATTTCCTTGGACAGCCAACGCAATGCAGATCGAACATCCGATCGTGAGTCCAATCAGCGTGACGGCGGATGAACGCATCAGTTGGATTTCTGAACTCGATCGAGCTTGCCTCTCGATGTGTTGCTGATCCCACAACTCGATGTGCTCTGGCGATTGTGACAGCGATGACCGCCACTGCTGGGCAAACGCCAGCTGATCAGATTTGTTGTCAAGGGTGATGCGACATTCAGACGGTGGCATCTCACTGCCCGCGAGTTTCTCCGCCGCACCTTTTGTGATGTGCCACGGACTTAACCACAACGCTTCGGCAGTTCCCAAGAATGCGTCGTCGTGTCTAGAAATACCGACGACTTGGGCTGTGAAGACGCCGGTGTCACATTCCAGACGCCGATAGTCACCAACGGTCATGGACCACATCAGGTGTTGCGGGATAACTATTTCCACCACCGCTGAGTCATCGGTCGGCCAACGTCCCTGCAGCAGCGTTCCGCGTCGCGCCTCGTCGGATTGCCAAGCGACCAAATCGACACGCTTGCCAGGAATCCACCCACCCAACGGACCGTTGTAAAAGGCATCGCGGTCCAAATTGCCGAGCTCATCGGACGGCAAGTCAAATGCGGCCACGCGATGGGCAAATTGGATACGCGAAACCCGTTGATCCTCGGCGAGCTCGGCGATCAGCGTTTCAGGCAAAAACGGGTGGATTGGATCGGTTGCCGCGATGAAAACTTCGTTGTCGGCCAACAAAGCCCGCGGCAGCAGCTTCGCTTTTCCGAACGTCTGTTCAAAAGCGCACAAGGCCAACAACAGCAATGTGCCAATAAAACCCAGCGCTAACCCGGTCGAAAGAACACGACCCGGCCGAGTCAGAAGGTATCTGTCGGAGTTGCGGTTCGCCCACTCCTTGACTAACTCGTTTAACGGGTCCTAGTACGCGGTGAGATTAAACTTGCATAAATCTGCCTTCTACGCCCAATCTGTAATGTACCTCTTCTTAAATTGCCCG
>JBCCJB010000431.1:0-3611 GCA_039028015.1 Planctomycetota bacterium | reverse complement strand
CGATCGAAGTACTCGATTGACTATCGCGTGATCTCGAGGAATCGCAGCAACGACTCCAGGACCGTGACGACGAAATCCGTGAACTGCGGCAATTACTAGAACATCAACAAACCGACGCGGCGTCACAAAACCATGGTGACGACGTGGTGACGGGTGCGGCGGCCATCGCGGGCCTGATCGATGCCGACGAGCTGGTTCAAGCCGAACGAACGCGGCTGCAAGAACTCAAGGAGCAATGGGAACAGAAATTCCGCGAGACCGAAATTGCCGCGTCGCTGGAGCGTGCCAAATTATCGCGAGAACGTCAGCAGATTGCCAAACGAGCTACCGAACTGGAAGACCAGATTGATGACTTAAAACGTCAACAACGTGATCTGGCCGTCAGCGATACTGAGCCGCAAGGTCGGCGATGGCTGGCCGAGTTGGGGCTGGGGCGCTCGTAGTCGGTTGCCGAGGCCTCGTTGTGCAATCAGGTGTCCGGTGGCGTGATTAACGCAACAGAATCTCGTTAAAGGCCGACTGCAAATAATCACGCGGAAACAGCACAAACGAGTGCTCTCGGCTGGCGAGTACCGCCTCGTTATCAGCTGTCAGTTCGAGATCCGAAAGTGATGCTTGCCATTGCCGTCGTTTGTCACGCAATTGCTCCGCCATCAGCGAATTGATTGAAACAATCTCGCGATGCCAACTTTTTCTTTGACCCACCGGCGGGATTTGATTCAGCAGCGTCCGCTTGCGGCGGACCAACGGATCACTCGCATCCAGGTAACGCTCACCCTGATAAATCGATTCCCGAAGTCGCCGTTTGACGTCAGCTAGCTGACCATGTCGTTCCGAATCAACCGACATGCCTGGTAATCGAATCGTTGCGGAAACGACTTGGAACTGGGGTGGCTCAATACGAAAAAACTGACGAATGATCTGATCAGCAAGCTGATCGTACTTTCCGCCGCCAATGCCATGCAGAAACAGGTCGCTCAAAACCAGCCGCGCGAACATGGTTGTCATTAATGCGCGTGGCCGCAATTTGAATTCGGGCGATCCCGCATCGGCAATTTGAGCCGCCAAATCATCGGGCTCGCCCGCATGGAGATGCAGCGTTCGCCGATTCCGATCGGTCCATTCCCAACCAGAACCAACACGGCGGACCCAGACACCCCGTCGCTGCGGATCTGAGTTCCCATACAGCCACAGCGGCAGCTCGAACCAAGAACCATCCCGTCCCAAATTGGGAACCGGGTGCGCGGAACTTCGGATGCCGTGCCAAAGTCGATAGGACTCCGTGGCGTTGTTGTAAATCTCAGTGAAGGCTTCGATTTGCTCAAGAACAGCGACGACAAACCGAGCGAAAGGAACTCCCCGAGTTGCAACGCCGACCGGGCATTCAATGGTTTGCCAGCCCATGTCGGCTTCGAGTGTGTGACGGGCCTGCGCGAGGGCACATCCAGCAATGTCGCATCGCGACCGAGCCTTGCGGGCATGCTGCCAAAGCTCCGTCACCAACGGGTTGGCGACGAGCGGCTTGATCGCATCAGACAGCCGACGATCAAACATGTCGAAGTGAGCCGCGTTCTTGATGACCGTTTGCTCATACGGCACACCACCACCGCTGTCGTCATAGCGAATGCTGCGGCGCATTGCTCGACCGAATTCATCAACCGTGGGAACACGGACAACGCTGCTGCTACAGACGTCGTTATCAACCACCAAATTGATCGGCAGGCCACCACATTGATCGGCTAGCGTCGAAAGGACACGGTTTTTCATCCACACGCCAGGATGAAACAGCGATGGTTGGTGACCGGCCATGATCACAGGTGTGCCCGGATCGGTTGGGACAAAAACGTCCCGATAACGCCGCGTATAAATCAGAGCATCCGCCAACATTTGCTGTCGGGCTGTCACGCGAAGCGAAGCTAGGTCGAGCGAGGTCGGCGACGAGTCCCACTTGCTAGCCGCGTCCAAATTCGACTTCAGAATCAATTCGGAATCGACTAGCGGCGGCTCGATCATCGCCGCGCCCGATGCCAGAGGAGCTCGAAGCTTTCGATACGACGCAGGCTGACCACCGACTCCATCAGAATCGCCCACCGAGACTTGGGACTGATCCCGCTGACCGCCGGGCGATTTCACCTTCCCGATGGTGCTATCGCGATCCGAATCCAGATCATTTGAGCTCGCCGTTGGCGCGGTTCTGGCATCAGACATCGGTATCCTTATCTCCGCGTTGTCGGATGCCTACGCACGGGCCTGGCAACAATTCAGCGATCTCTATTCTTGGGGCCACGAGCGCAATTCTTACGGCCACTGGGGGTCGGTAATACGGCGATTCAATGTCGACAATCGCGATTGCACGTCAAGCAAGCGTTGCCACGCGACCTGACTCAATGCAACCTGCTCGAGCTCGTCTTCCACCTTTGCCGAATCGATCAGCCGTTCCAGCCGAGATTGTAGGTATTCGAGAATTTCGCACAGCTGCGCTTTTTGCCCTGGCGTCAAATCGTCCGGGATTTCCGGCAATTCGCCTGGCGGAACCGAATCAACCGGCAGAGACGAACTGGCGTCCTGGTGAAAATCCACGGACATCGAATCCTCGGCCGATTTTCCATCCCGGGCTGACGAATCGCCGCCACCCATTGCTGCCAGTCGAGCCGCGATCTGTTCTTCGTTACCGAGCAACAGCAGGCTTCGTCCGACGGCGATTAAGTCGCCATGACGCAGGATTTTCAGCGTGCACTCACTGCCATTGACTTTCGTGCCGTTGGTGCTGTCCAAATCGGTCAGCACAAGCCGTTCATTATCACGCTGAATTTTCAGATGACAACGACTGACGCGTTCGTCATTGAGCTGAATGTTGTTGCCCTCTTCTCGTCCGATCGTCAGTGGTGGCGCAATGTTTTCAAACACGCGACCTCGGTCGGCCCCATGCAGCACTTTTAGGGTCACAGTTGACAAAGATGAGCCTCACGATGCGTTCAGAAAAGAGGACTGACGGAAGCCAGCCGAGATGAGTTGCCAACATCAATGAGCCCGTCGTTTGGTCGATGACTCAATTCAATGTGCCAAGATGTCGTACCAGGAGCGAATCGTTCACTGCTCAACCGAACGCGTCCAATCGACGGTCAACATAAGTATAGCCGGTCCTAAAGCGTGAGGACGGAACAAAGAGCCTATCGGACCGACGCAATCACGCATTTCAAATAATCACTTTCGGGACACGCGACGGCAAATGGGTGATCCGGAGCAGGGCCGCGAAACTCGAGCACCACGATGTCGCGGGCTCGCCGTCGTCCAACATCGGTCAGCATGTTCAGAAAATCGGCTCGGCTGACACGACCCGAACAGCTGCATGTGACCAAAATGCCGTCAGGGCTCAGCAATTCGACCGCCAAAGAATTGAGTCGCGCGTAAGCCCGCATGGCCGAATCGATTTGGTGCCTGGAACCTGCAAAGCGTGGCGGATCCAAGACGATGGCTTCGAATCGGTCACCGGCCGACGCGAGGTGTTTCAGCTCGTCAAAACAGTCAGCTTGAACAAAATCGATCTGATCGAAACCGTTGCGAGTCGCGTTACGTTGTGCGAGTTCTAAAGCGCGACCGCTTGAATCAAT
>JBCCJB010000430.1:0-3618 GCA_039028015.1 Planctomycetota bacterium | reverse complement strand
GCGCTCGCCGACGCCCTGTTGTCATCAGGTTTGCGATTGGTCAGTGGCGGCACCGACAATCATTTGATGTTGGTCGATGTGACCGCGGTGGATCTGGGCGGCAAACGTGCTGAAGCGATCTTGGATGCCTGTGGGATCACGGTCAATATGAACATGATTCCATTTGATACGCGGAAGCCGATGGACCCATCGGGCATTCGTTTGGGCACGCCTGCTTTGACCACGCGAGGCATGGGAACAGACGAAATGGCACGTGTTGGCAGTTGGATTTCGGGAGCCCTGTCGTCGCCGGACGATGCTGATTTGCACGCGCGGATTCGGGGTGAGATTCGCGAACTTTGTGGGCATTTTCCAGTGCCCGCCGATACCGCTGCCACGGCTGCGGTGTAGCACGAATGAATCGGATTCTGATCGCTGACGATAACGACGCCAATCGAGAGCTCCTCGAAGCGTACCTAATCAACGTCGATTGTGAGCTCGAAACCGCCGTCGACGGCGAAGACACGCTCGCGAAGGTGCACGCGTTCAACCCCGACCTCATCCTGCTCGATGTGATGATGCCAAAGTTGAGTGGCTTCGAGGTCTGCAAACAGCTTAAGGACGATCCTTCTACGCGTTCGATCATGATTTTGATGGTGACGGCGCTCAGTGAGTTGGGTGATATCGAACGTGGCGTTCAAGCTGGCACAGATGACTTTTTAAGCAAACCAGTCAACCGAATTGAGCTGACCAAACGTGTCGAAAACATGCTGAAGCTCAAAGGCACCACGGACGAGCTGGCCCGGCTGCGTCAGTACATCCAGGAAATGGAAGAGCGTGCGTGATCAATCCGGTTGGCTCCACCAACTCGATTGGTGCCCTTGCCAATGGTCTCACCAACGAAACCAAATCTCGGCGGCATCCGGGGCCGACCATACCAACGGGTCGATGCTGTTATGGCGGCATCCACCATGGACGAGTTGGCCGACCGACTTAGCCGCTGCGGTAGCACGTCAGTTGGACCGACGTGGCATCGGCTTTGAAGCCCTTCGCGTTGAACTGGGCGACTGGCAACCCGAGCAATCCACGACCCATCGCATCACGCCCTATCGTCATGATCGCTATGGCTTATCCGATAACGACTTTGATGACACACGTTTGATTCAGTGGCAGCTTTCCACGCGGTCCGAGCTCGAAACACAGTGGTGGTACGATCGAGACCGCTTGATGCGGTACGAACAAGCCGACGCGCCAGAGCCGGCCAATCTTGTTTTGCCATCGATGGCGTTCGCCCCAGACGTAGCGGACCCGAATGCCATCGGCAAGAAATTGGAACAGCTCAAACAGCTTTCTCAATCATCGGTGGGCATCACCGTCGATGACGACGATTTCAATTCATACCAACCAATCATAACTCAATGTGGAGCTGACGTGATCACTTGGGTCCGTCCCAATGGCATCGAAACGGCAGACGCTTTTCTCCACGCATTGATGCGGTTTCGCAAGTCAATTCAGACCTGTGACGCAAAAGCTCGTCCACTCTGGTTCGTTGACACGCGTTATCCGAATCTCGCAATCATCGATGTGATCAAACTTGTTTCGCTCGGTGCGACCGCGGTTGCCATTGATGCTTGGTTCAACCCTGTGTTAGCGGAATTACAGGCGATCTCGGTACAATCGCCTTACCACACACCCAGTCCGGAACAGTGGGACACATCCACTGACGAGATCTTTTCACGCACCATTGATGCGACGCTTGATGACTTAATCGCACTCCAACCGGTGCTTCAGCTCGGACGTCTTGGTTGTCGTGATGCCGCCCAAGCCACCGCGTGGGGATTGCCCTCGATTGAGTCTCAGGATCGTGCCGCAAGGGCATGAACACTCGTTATTGGCATGGCCGTGGCAATCTTTAACGATTGCGGTCGCATTGCCGCGAATTTGCATTGTCGCATGTGTTCGGAATGGTTTCGAAGCGTTTCGTTCGCTTTGGAACGGTTTTGCGTGATTGGCATGCCGATCGGACCCCAAGGAGAATAGTCCACTCGGGTCTACCGGGAATTCGCCGGTACGAGTCTGGACGGCGTTCTCACCAATTCATGTCTCGCGGACACGACATTTCAGCTTCGGGCGGTCATCAAGATTGCTGGAAGGCACCGTAGCATCGCATGATCGGGGCGGCTGAAACTTGACTCGCGGGGTTTGCACGGAAGCAACTATTGCGAAAGCGAAGGAGTCGAGCAATGAAATTCAATGTCCTGCGGAGCGCCGCGGCCACCCTTTCGATGATGGGTGTCTGCTCAGTCGCTTCGGCACAATACGGCGTCCCGGGCTTTCCCACGACGCCCAATTATCAGACGGCGTCTGCTGGTACCGCGCAACAGGCCTATCCGGTTCCGGGTTATCCCGCAACTGGCTACCACGCCCCAGGTTTCTCTCCCTATGGCCCGCAAGCCCAACTTGGCACGCCACAGACAGCGATGGCACCGCCTTCCCAGGCCATCGCACCCTATCAAGCACCGGCAAAGTGGAACAACTTTGGCAATCCATCTGCCACTGGTCCGGCACTGTTCCAGCCCGCATCGTCGGGCCTCGATGACGCGTTGGCATCGCCTGAAATGGTTCCGACTCCGTCGCCAATGATGGGCAATGGCGGCACCGCAGCGGTTGGTCACTCCGCACCAGTGAGTCAGCCGTACTCCGCGCCGATGGACACATCCGGTATGACGCCATCAGCGTCGACCTACACACCCGTTCCATCGCACGTCACCCATTTGCCCTCCGCCGATGGGTCCTGCCAGTCATGCAATCAAGGTGTTAGCCCCTATGCGACCGCCGCGTCGCAACCGTGGGAAGGTGTCAGCTATGGTGGCGGAGCTGCCTGCGGCGTTCCCGTCGCTGCACCCGCCCGGCCAGCCTTGTTCCCGTGGTTCGGTTCATTCGAAGTGTTGTTCTTGGACCTGGAAACGAACAACAAGAATCGCAATCTGGTTTCCGTTTACGATGCGACCGACCCCACGCGTCCGTACCTGCCCAGCATTGGATCGTCGCTGATCGATCCTGATTCGGGCGTCGGTTACCGTTTGTCATTTGGACGCTACCTCGGCTGTGGACAATTTGGTCTAGGGGCCACCTATTTCCATTTTGATCCGTCCGAAGAGGTCTTCAATTCGGGACCGCTCGCAGCGATGCCAGCAACCGTCAACGGTGCCGATGGCCAATACCGACCCGTTGGTATGCCGGAATATCAGAACGCGACGATGATCTACATGTTCGACAACGGGACTCAGCCCGGTGACAGCGGCGATGATTACCAAGAAATCACCGGAGCCGCATCACCGTACTCAGTCTATGCAATCATCGATGGTTCGGCTGGTCAACTCGCGGCCGATGGCGGTGATCTGGATGCGGACAGCAACGGTAACACGGCGGGCACCGACTCGATTGCGGAAGCGACGATGGTCCAGGCCCGTCGCAACGTTGGGTTCCAAGGAATCGAACTCAATTTGTTTAGCTTTGGTCTGATGGGGGCTCAACGCGCCGCGGCGATCAACTGCGGTGGTGGTGGTTTGGCAAGATGTCTCGGTGCCGGATTTGGTGGCATTGGTGGCTATGGTTCGTGCAACACCAATCAGTGTG
>JBCCJB010000429.1:0-3620 GCA_039028015.1 Planctomycetota bacterium | reverse complement strand
TCGCTATCTCCTTTGGTTTGTAGGACGAAGTGGGTAAACGGGGATAGGGTCAGACTGAAAAACGTGGCTGAGGGCGAGCGACTCAACGGGCTGGTCAAATGCGCTACTGTTTTCCCCCCAGCCACTACGATCAAATGGCTATCGCCGTGGATGGGTCAAGGTTTCAACTTTCGCCAAGGGCACGGTTGAATCCTCACTGTTCTCTGTCGGGGAAACGTTCAAACAATCGCTATCGCAGCAGGCTTGCGAAATGCAAGCCGTCCGGTGGGGCACAGAACATCCACACATGCAGCCGGGCTGAACGAGCAGAAACGTAGCGAACGACATGGTCGTGACGCGTCGCAATCCCCGACTCCAGGCGTTTCTTTTTGGCGATTGCCTTGACATGCCTACTCTGTTGGTTGCGGTGGTTTGTGACCCGTCTTGGCTTCGTAAGTCGCTGCGAACTTATCGAAACGCTTGGGGCTGCAAATGAAACACTGCGATTCGGGGCGGTCGTGTTCATCACACCAATCGCCATCCTCTTTGAACTTCGACACCAGCGTTTTGTCACACAGGGCGCAATCGCCTTCGGGAACACCATGCTCGACGCACCACCAACCGCCGTGGCTGTGATCCACATTCGTTGCCGCCACCGGTTCGGAACTACCGGGTTCAGTGACGACATCGCTCTTGCTGCAACCGGCCAACACCACGGCGGCAGCGGCCAATCCGGCCAGCGACAGTCCACGAAAATCTTTCATCCAATTCATCTTCACAATCAATCTCCTTCGGCTTGGCCGAATCAAGGGTTAGACCGTCAGCCGCTCGGGCAGCTTCTGGGATTCAAACGTTTCGTCGGAATCCGAAGGCTGCTCCGACTCTGGGTCGGTCGGGTCGTTGGGTTTGAGTTGATGACCATCATCATCTCCACCATCTCCGTCAAATTTTTCAACCGGCAGGTTGAAGACCACATAGAGCACTCGCAAAACGAGCAAGCTCATGATCATTGCGCTACACACGCCGCCGATCACAACCGTTGCCAACGGTCGCTGCACCTCGGCGCCCATGCCGGTACTGAACGCCATCGGCACGAAACCAAGGCTGGCGACAAGCGTCGTCATTAGGATCGGACGCAATCGCGTCATCGCGGCTTCCTCGACCGCTTCATCGAGTGAGCGACCACGCCGCCGGAGTTGCCGGATCGTTGAAACCAGCAACATGTCGTCCAGCACTGCAACGCCCGACAATGCGATGAATCCAACGGCAGCCGAAATGGAAAACGGCATGTCGCGAACCCATAGTGCCAACACTCCGCCGATCCAAGCGAAGGGAACGCCGGTGAACACTCGTAACGAGTCCACCCAGTTGCGATAGGTCGCGTAGAGCAATGACAGGATCATTAACAGGGCGATGGGAACAACAATCATCAACCGCAGTTGGGCACGTTGCAAGTTTTCAAACTGGCCACCCCACTCGACACGGTAGCGTCCCGGTGGCAGTTGGACCTTTTCGTCAATTGTGCGTTGAGCTTCAGCGACAAAACTACCCAGATCGCGTCCACGGACATTCGCTTCGATCGTGATTCGCCGTTGATACCAATCGCGTTTGATGGTGTTCGGCCCCTCGACCTTCTCGATCGTGGCCAAGCGTGACAAAGGGATGCGTTCACCCGAAGGCGTCGCCACTAAAATTTGACGGATCGCGTCCGGATTGGCTCGCGCCTTTTCCGGCAAGCGAATGATCAGCGGGAAACGCAATTGCCCTTCGTACACTTCGCCGACGTGATGGCTGCCTAACGAACGCACAAGATTCATGATCGTGCTGGCTGAAACGCCGTAGCGTGCGATCTCGTCTTGTTTGACGCGAATCTGCAAAACCGGCTGACCAGACACCTGTTCGACCTTGACGTCTTCGCTGCCGGGAATGGCATTGAGCGCCCGTTCGATCTCGCTCGCCTTCTCGACCATCAGATCGAGGTCATCGCCATAGAGGATTGCCGCGACATCCGACCGAACGCCGGAAATCATTTCATTCATTCGCATCTCAATCGGCTGTGACATCGCCAATCGAGGGCCGGGCAAGTCTCGAAGTTCTTCCTGAACCTTGATGACCAATTCTTCCTGCGTCTCCGCCCTCGTCCATTGTTCGCGCGGATGCAGGGTCAAAAACAAATCGGTCAGTTCAGTTCCCATTGGATCGGTCGCGACTTCCGCAGTACCGATGCGGCTCCAGACCTGCGATACCTCATCAGGAAATTTGTCCAGCAGCACTTGTTCCATTTGCGTGTTGTATCGCATGGATTCTTCTAGCGTTGTGCCCGCCAGACGCACGACGTTGATCGTGATCGCACCTTCAGAAAGTCGCGGTACGAACTCGCTGCCAAGGTTCGGTGCAACCAAACCAAACACGCTGACCAACAACAATAGTGACGCACCGATCACAAAGGTCTTGTGGTGCATCGTGAACCGAAGAACCGGTGCATAAAGTCGCTTGAGCACGCGGATCAGCAACGGCTCTTTCTCTTGAACGTTCTTCGGTAAGAACAGACTGGCCAAAACCGGCATCAGGGTGAGCGATAGGACCATCGAGCCGGCCAAGGCCATGATGACGGTGATCGCCATAGGTCGAAAAAGTTTGCCTTCGATCCCTTCGAGCGTCAGGATCGGCAGATAGACAATCATGATGATTAGCTCGCCAAACATCGTCGGCTTGCGAACCTCGATGGCCGCCTCGCGAATGATCTCCAATCGACTTTTGCCGTCCCGGTTGTGTGCCAAATGCCGCACGCAGTTCTCGATCATCACGACGCTGCTATCGACGACCAACCCAAAGTCGATCGCACCCAGGCTCAGCAGACTGGCGGCGATGCCAAACTTCAACATTCCTGAAAATGCAAACAGCATCGACAACGGAATCGCTGCCGCGACAATCAAACCCGCACGCAGGTTCCCCAGAAAGATGAACAGCACTGCGATCACCAACAGACCGCCTTCAAAGAGATTCTTTTGAACGGTGTGAATCACGTGGTCGATCAATTCGGTACGGTCGTAAACCGTTTGAATCCGAACGCCTGCTGGCAACGTTTCTTGGATGCTCGCGATCTTTTCCTTGATGGACCACGTCACGTCGTGACTGTTCTCGCCCATCAGCATGAACCCGAGTCCCAAAACCGCCTCGCCGCGTCCATTCGCCGTGACCGCCCCGCGTCGGATTTCGTGTCCGATTTCCACCTCCGCCACGTCACGAATGCGAACTGGCACGCCATCTTTGGCGGTGATAACAACATCCTTGATCTCTTCCAGATTGACCGTTCGACCGACGCCGTGGACCAACAACATTTCGCTGCCGTCAGTAACCGTTCCACCACCTACATTCTCGTTATTCGCTTCGATGGCTTCGCTAACTTGCTCGAACGTCAATCCATATTTCACCAACAAATCCGGTTGCAGTCGAACCTGATACTGTTTCTCGTAACCACCCCAACTATTGACCTCCGCAACGCCGCGAACCGAACGCAACTGGGGCTTCACCACCCAGTCGTGGATCGTACGTAATTCCGTCATCCGCTTGATGCGTTCTTGTTGTGCGACCTTGGAGAAATCAACACCGTCGTAAACCAGCACATAGTGAAAGACCTC
>JBCCJB010000428.1:0-3622 GCA_039028015.1 Planctomycetota bacterium | reverse complement strand
GCGTTCGGACAGTTTCCAGCAGGGTTCGCGTGGTTGGGTGATTTGAAGCGTCACCTCGCCGACTTCAAAAATATCCCCGATGCAGACGTCGGTCTCACTCAAGCCCGAAAGCGTCAGGTTTTCGCCAAAGGCACCGCTGGTCCAAATCAGTTCAGGAAATTCGGATTGCCAAAATGCGAGACTCTCCGTTGTGTAGGACAAGATCGCTTTGTCGCGGCCACCGTGATGCTTGCGATCGGCTTGTTGATCGCCAACGATTCCTTCGGACTCAACAGTGACGCCTGATGAAACGGGCGTTTTGATGATTGCGGAGGTGTATGCCTTTTTGCCTTGCCGCTCGAATGTTTGAATCCGACCAATTTGAATCGATTCCACACGACCCGTGACAAGCATCAGTCAGTGTCTCGTTCCGGCGGTAATTTACCGCCATTCTTTTTGGCTCGGATAAACGCATCTTCCAAATCACGAACCAGCTTCGGGTTGATGTGCTTGGTCAACATCTCACGCGTTTGGGCAAACAGATTGTCGACTTTCTTTCGTTGATTCGCGTTGCGGCCAATCGCTTTTAGAAACTTCGTTTGACGGCGACCCATATCATCGGCGATGGCTTCGTTGGACGGCTGATTGCGAAGCGCCTCCAGAAGTTCCTCAGCGGACTGAAGGTCACCGTCGACGCCTCGTTTCAATCGCATCATGATTCGCGCTTTGAACAGTTGTCGTAGCGCGACCAAGTCCACAATCGAGTTTTGCACGCCTCGAATGTACGATTCGGCCTGAAGCCGCATGTCATCACCGGCCAGATCGGCGACGGCCCATTCATGGTGTCCGGGTACGACTGGCAATCGTGCCAACACTGCACCGCCATTTTTCACGTAAAGAAGCCGCAGCGGACGATCGATGGGTTCCACGTTCATCCGGCCGTTCCAATCGGTGCGTCCCACGAACGTCATCGACGTGCTGTCGAGTTCCTTGTCGTAGATTTCGTAACCGATCAGCGGCTGATCCGGGTTCTTTTGTGCGTGAAGTCGAATCTTGGTTTGGTTGCGTTGCGGCTTGACCTTTAAGGCGACACGAAATGTTCGATTATTGGATCGCCCCTGCAGGCCACCGAGGCGTCCGGCATAGAAGCTCATATCAACGGTGTGCTTTGTTTTTTCATCAACGACCAGATAGGCCCAGTCCAATGGCCCGATGCTGATCGGATTTCCATTGCGATCGTTCTTGCGAACCATCGGTTCCAGCACGTCACCCACCCCAACGGCACCCGGTGATGCCTCGTCCACAATCAAGCCAGCAGCTCGGATCAAACCTTTTGCCGAACGCGTGCCTGCATCATCAATCCGAACCACCGGACGGAACGCTTTGCGAAGTTGCACACCCACCAACCCAGCAACGCGATTGATTGACGTGACAGTGCCGGTGCCCATCGATCCGGAAGCCAGCGGGCCGAAATTTCGCATCAGCGTATCCAGCTCGATTGCTTCGACCTTCGCCGGATACGTTGAGGAATGAATCGAGACCACAAACACTTTGTCGAATTGATCCATCGCATCGGCGACCTGGCCCAAGATGGGCGGCGTGATAATTTTCGCCGTTGGAACTTTCTGTTTGGAGTCGCCGATTCGTTGTCCCCCTAGTTCGTCCGCCATTCCACGTGATACCAAGACCGCTTCGACCGACGGGTCGATCCAGCGATCACCGATTTCGAGTGCGTTGCCGTCGATCGGCACCAATTGATCGAGCCAATCAAAGGGCTTAGTCGAGCCAGCTGCCTGGGTTGCGGCGACACGCGAGCGCATCTCATCGATCCGGGCTGATGTGGAATAAATCTTCGAGACGAAACGCGACACATCGTTGGCGAACTTCATCCGCACAAGATCACCGTGGTCGCGTTTGATGGCGAGCACTGGATCCGCCGCTGCGATGGTACTGAAATCAATGCTCCCAAGATCGCGCATGGCGATCGTTCGCACGGCGGTGGGTGCCTCTTGGATCGTGGTTCGCCATATCGACCGAAAATCGCGATCGAGGTGATCACTCAATTTCTCTCTTAAATCGTTCGCATCGAACAACGTTGAATCGGATGCGATCCAAATCAGCACGCGATACGGGTCATAATCAAACGGGGCCGGTTCTGCCTCGATCTCATCAGGTTGCGGTGACTGGTTGAGTGGATTCGAAGCGAGCGAAGAAGTCGCATCCGTCGGCGAACTGGTCGACGGCTCGGCATGGACATCGCAGAGTGGCATGATCAAAACGGCAATCGTACCCAACATGCCGAGCAATGACTGACGGCCAGATGATCGTTGCCAACGCGATAGGGCACACTGGAATGGTTTCATTGACTTAGCCGCCACTTTTCCGCGTTCTGGTAAAGCGAGATGATGTCGGAACCAACGCCCAATAAGTTGCGATTGTAGGCGTACGAGTCGACCAGCTGCCAAAGCGGCATCACGGGTAATTCGTTGTGAGCAATCCCATGCAGGTCCAGCAAACGATCGCGAGCGTCCTTCCAGTTCTTACTCTCTTCGAGTCTTCGCAAGCCCAGACCGACCAGCTGGTCCGTGCTGCGGGCCATGCCTGAGGGTCCCAGCAAGCGGCGAGCATCGATGATCGGCTCCCACACCGCGGCGGCAACATAAGCCAAGTCAGCCTCACCATCATCAGGAAAGGTTCGTCCGATCGAGAGCTCAACCAATTCGACGTCCAGATCAAGAAGCTCCCACTGAGACCGGATGGCTTCGCAAGCAATGCGTGACAGATTGTCGGGCGGGTATGACAATCGGATGGGCTTGAGCTCTTCGGGCTCCGTTTTTTTCTTTGATGCCGCCGCCTCGAATTGCTTTTGCGTCATGGTCATCAAAAGTTTGGCCAATCGCGGTTCATACGGTCGTGGTGCGATCGACTGGTCGTAGGCGTACCCGAGCGGATCGTTGTCTTCCAGGCCAGCTGGGAACGGTCCCGACAAAACGCGACATCCGGGAACCTCCATGCTCTCAAGTAACTCACCGTTCAAGATATCCGTGCGATTGGTGCCATAGAGCAGCGCCCGGCGAAACGTTCGGTCAGCCAGGTAGACGTGATCGCTGCAAGGAACCAACAGGTGGATACTGGGCAACGGGTATTGTGCGACTTTGAATTGGCGGTTTTTCGATAATCGAACCGCGTCGGCTGGGAATAGCTGATCCAGAATGTCGACTTCGCCACGCAATAATTTTGAAACCCCATCGGTCGCCGACTCCGTTCGAATTTCAACGATCTCGCGAGGCTGCGATTCGGTGCGCGGTTGATTGATCAATTGATAACGAACCACGTTGCCATCGTTTTCGGTGTCCCCACGGCGATAGTCCCCCGTCGGCGAATTGGGCTCGCCACCAAACCATTCACCGTCAACGGTGACCTGCAGCAAAGCCGACGGCAACACATTGGGTCGACGTAGGATGGTGTCGATGCGTTTGGGGCCATCCACGCCGATTGCTTTAACCGCGGCAGCCCAGGGCGAAAAGTAAAGCGGTGAATCTTCGATGGCACGCAATCCCAGCACATCTGCGACGTAGGAACCGCGTATCTCGTTGAGCGGCGGCGGCAGTTTTTCCGGTTCCAGGAACATGGTGAACTGTTG
>JBCCJB010000427.1:0-3625 GCA_039028015.1 Planctomycetota bacterium | reverse complement strand
CTCAAATTGCACAACGCCCAGCTATTGCATTCGCGACGATGGCAAGTTCGGCCGGTCGAATTGGGCGAAAAATTTGTTGGGGCCGTCGCGGTGGGCACCTCGATCGCAATATCGAACGAGTTGCGGATTTCATTGCAGTCATTCGCCGATGCTGTGAAGGCGACCGACAACGTGAGCTTCCACACTGACGGATAGCTTCGGCCGATTAGGCCACGCCCGGCCGACTTATGGGCAGAACCGCAGGTTCGTCCGCTGAAATCGACTCATGCCGGTCGTTGCTGCCAGCGACGGGTGCCGCAGTTGAACCAAAATGGGATCGGCTCTTCGCTGCGGGCATACTGACGGCCCACGCCGACCTCATCGCGACCCACTGCTCCTCAGTCATTTCGATGCAGCTTTGAGCGAACCAACCCACCGCGGAACTGAACGATTCTTGCCGAATCACGATTGGCTTTTCGAGTGATCCACAACAGTTCCGTCGTCCGGCCTGTGCAACTGCGATAGGATCGTCAACGTTTGCCTCTGATTGTTCGCATTCGTCGCAACACGTTGCTGGTTGCGATGGAGTGTGAATCCGAATGGAGCCTGATGACTTGTCCTCATCGTCCAGACGCACTGCAACGACCATCCGCTCGTTCTCGTGCGAACCTGGAATGACACTCAGGATTGATTCACGTATCGACGTCATTAACTCAAGACCATTCTGGTGCGATGAGGATGACCGTTACTTGGTCAAAATCAGCTTGCCCTGACGCGTCTTTTGCAATCGGTAGATCTGGCCTTCGGTCTCGATCCAAATCTCCTCACCCGCCCGCGACAACGACTCGAAGCGGACGATTTTGCGAACATCATCCGACGTCACGGACTGTGCCGCGTAGTTATCGCCAACACTCGAGACGGCGTCCGATGATGTTCGGGACGGCAGATCGAGGGTCGAAGCGGTGTGCTGGGAAGACGAATCCATGGCCATGGTTGCAATGCGTGCGAAGCTCTGTGAAGTAATGACACTCTAACGACTGGAATCCTCCAATCAATCCCTTAATGCGAATCATTTTCAATCCGCAACTTGATGACCGATTAGCTCAGTAGTCGCGGCGTTCGTTCAAGCACCAATTGAAAACGCCCCGCCGAGAATTCGACGGGGCGTTGAGCGTTCATTCAATAATCTGATCGGATCAGATATCAGTATTGGCGTCAGGCTTTGGTGCCGGGGGAGCAGCTTCATCGCTGCTGCTTGTGACGGCATCATCCGCCTCGGGAGCCGCTGGAGCTGCTTCGGGTGCTTCAGTCGGTGCTTCCTCGGCAGCCGGCTCGGCGGTTGTCACACTGCCGGGCACGAGGGTTTCACCGGGTGCCAGCTCAATGCCTTCGCTGCCTTCGGCCATCACGGGAGCGGCTTCCATCACAACTTCTTCACCACCGCAGCAGGGCTCGGGGGCAGGAGCGGGTGCACCGCAAGGATCCGGTGCCGCACATGGGTCCGCTGCTGGCTCGCAGCATGGTTCCGGTGCGGGTGCTGGTTCGCAGCATGGCTCTGGAGTGGGTGCTGGCTCGCAGCAAACCGGCTCGGGAGCAGGTTCGCAGCAAACGGGTTCGGGCTCACAGCAAACCGGCTCCGGCTCACAGCAATCCTTCTTTGCAAACAATTTGGCGAACAAACCGCCGCCACATCGCTTTGCCTTCAACTTCGCGAAAAGGCCGCAGCTTGGTGGTGCACAGCAATCCTTTCGAAACAGACCGAAGCCTGCGTCGGCTGACGCCGAGTACACCAGCGACGCACTCATGATCAGTGCGAATGCGGTCATTCCCTTCACCAAATTCCGATTCATCGATTTCTCCCAAGTAGTTTCGGAGTGTTCGGTGCGATCCGTGTTCGCACAACTAAAAGTCAGGCAGATTCCGTCTGCCAAAATGAAACAGTCGCATTGGCGTCGACCCACTGCCGCCGCCAATTTCTCGCTCCAAATTATTGCCACGGTGACAATACGGGCAAACTGCGAAGAGTTTGCAAGCAAAGCGATTTCGTCGCTAAACTAACCGTGGACTAATCAATGTCAATTGCCCAAATCGCCCAAAGGTTACGGGCGTGGCAAAAAGCGATCGGCCTCTGAGGATCAAAGACGACACATCGGAGCCGTCGGCACTCGATTAAAGACAAGCACCGCGTCGCAAGATTAGCTACAAGAGCCATTCAGCGGGGCCAGGTCAACCGTTAGAGATGCTTTTCCGGTAGCCAAGCTTTCTCTATTTCATCGGAGCTGGCTGCTGTCCGCCTGTTGGCCAGCTGCATCGGCCGTTTGAGAAACCGAAGACGACTGACCGGCAAACATCTGCTGCATCGCTTCGCCGTTTTCAAAATCAAGCACCATCGGTGGCTCATCGGGTGTCGTTTCGAGCACCAACCCGGAAATTCGCCAACCTTCCGGTTGTCGAACCACGGCCCAAACCACCTGATAGTCGAGTGTCGGCGACGCGACCGCGGTCCCGTCCGCTGCAAACGCGGCGTCAGGATTCGGTTCGCTCCAAATGCAATGCACTAGCCGAGCCGCCGCAGATTCACCTGCGACGCTTGTGTCCCCCGTCGGTGCGGGCTCACTGCGCGTGATCTGAAAACTTGCGTCCGGCGAACCAATCGGCTGGATCGGCTGGCCGATGCGTGCCAACTCCGCTTGAGCACGGTCGGTCAACAGGCTTGTCGCCTGCTGCGAATCACCACCCCGTCGGATGCGGTCCAAAAATTGTCCAATGATTGCTTCCGAAGCCGTGATTTCCTCCGGCGTATCAAACGCGATCGCGCTTTGGATTCGCTCCGGTTGATCCGAACGGGTCGCCTCCGCCGCGACATCGCTTTGTTTGGCACAGCCGGACATCACGCTGCCAAACGCAACGGTGACACTCATCACCGCAAACGTTGCACCGAAGTACCAGGTCGGGCGATTTGAAAACCAAGTGCTTCGAGGTCCATTGACTTGCATGTCAGCTGGTCCAGATCGATTGAAGGAGAGTGGACAAACCGGACACAGCCGTCGCGTTGAAAACGTCTCACCGCATCCAACTACGACGGCTAGCCAATCCATCGAGCCCGCGTCAATCGAGAAAATCTGATGACGCGATCATGCGTCGATCGATTCGACGATGGGATCCCATCACGATCAAGTCGAGTAATGCGTCAGCATTTCTTTGAAATTGCCGCAGACATCGCGAAGATCCGAGCCCGCTTGTTTTGTCGCGGCCACTTGCGAGCTTGCGTCGGAGGCAAACGCGTGCACATCCAGCATGCTTTGGCTGACTTCGCCCGCCGCGGTCGCGTTCTCTTGGATGCTGCCGCTGACCTGGACCGTAAGCTCCGTTGCCACCTCCAATTGACGCGTCACGTCTTCGATGGTGCCGCGTTGTTCATCCACCGCCGTCGACACATCCTGGGTGCTCTGGCTGACCTTTCCAGCGGCCGACTCGATACTCGAGATGGTCGACACCATGTTTTCGGCCAAGGATTGAATCGATTCGATTCGATCTCGGATCTTTCCGGTCGAATCGTTGGTTTTCGCCGCGAGCTCTTTGACTTCACGAGCGACAACGGCGAATCCTTTGCCCGCGTCACCGGCCCGCGATGCTTCGATCGTTG
>JBCCJB010000426.1:0-3628 GCA_039028015.1 Planctomycetota bacterium | reverse complement strand
TTGCGCGCGATGAAACAGTTTGGCCATTGAATCAACACTTTTGGCCAACAATTCTCCTTTGGCCTTGAGTTTTTCGGATTTGGGAACACCCAATCCGCCTTTGAGAATGTCGTCGTCGAGCGAAAGGTATTGACGGTACGAACCCTGATCGCCTTGTCGACCGCATCGACCAATCAATTGCCGATCAATCCGAGCGGCATCATGCAGTTCGGTGCAGATGACATGCATGCCGCCCAACGATTCGATCTCATCATCGAGTTTGATGTCGGTTCCACGACCCGCCATGTTATTCGCGACAGTCACTTTGCCTTTTCCACCCGCGGCGGCCACAATTTCCGCTTCGCGCTGCACGTTGTTTGCGTTGAGCACTTCATGCTCGATACCCAATTTGTCCAACATGTTGGACAGCAAGATGCTCTTGTCAATCGAGCGAGTTCCAATCAGCACGGGTCGACCTGATGCGTGAACCTGAGCCACTTCATCCGCGATCGCTTCAAACTTGGACGTCATTGTCCCGTAAACCTTGTTGGACAACTGCGTGCGCTGGGGCGGTCGGTTGGTGGGGACGCGAACGACCGGTGTCCGATAAATGCGCGCCAACTCGCGAGCACTGGTCGCAGCCGTCCCCGTCATGCCGGCCAAGTGCGGATACCTGAGGAACAAATCCTGGACGGTAATGCGAGCCGCTTGGCCGGTGGGCACACTGATCTCAACGCCCTCTTTGGCCTCGATGGATTGATGGATGCCGTCACGCCATTTGCGACCTTCGGCAAGTCGTCCCGTGAACTCATCAACGATGACGATCTCTTCGACCTTCGGATCTTTCTCGCTGGGCCGAATGACGTACTGACGATCCAAAAGAAACTCGCGGTGCGTTTTGATCGCCCGTTCGATGTACTCGTACAAGTCGACGAGCCCCATCGTTCGCACAAGGTCATTTTTTGGCGTGGCACGCACCTTTCCTCGCCCGCGTGCGGTCAGCTCGTACTTTTTGGTGTCATCATCAATGAAGAAGTGCTCTTCGATTTCGTACTCCGTTGCATGCTCGGCCGCCCATTTGTAGGTCTCAACAATCTGATCACGTACCGTGTCCTCAATGCTGCCTATGATCAAAGGCGTCCGTGCTTCGTCGATCAAAATGCTATCGGCTTCGTCAACCAAACAGAAATGCATCCCTCGCATGACAACCGAGTCACCCGAATCGGCGATGCCCGCACCATCGCCCAACATCTCTGTCTGCATGCGATTCTGGGCTCGCAATAACAACCGATCTCGCAAGAAATCGAATCCGAACTCTTTTGCTGTGCCATACGTGACCGCCGCGGCATAACTTTTGCGTCGCGCCCCCTGATCATCAGGCGTTTGAATGATACCGACGGAAACACCTAAGGCTTCATACAGCGGCGTCATCCACTCCGCATCGCGTTTGGCCAGGTAATCGTTGACCGTCGCCAAATGCGTGCCCTTGCCCACCAAGCTATGCAGGTACATGGGAAGCGTCGCCGTGAGCGTCTTGCCTTCCCCGGTTTGCATCTCGGCGATGTGACCTTCAAACAATGCAATGCCACCGATGATTTGCACATCGTAGTGCCGCATGGAAAGTTTGCGACGCCCCGCTTCGCGGACCAATGCGTACGCTTCCGGCAAAAGCTCGCGCAACTTTTCACCGGCCATCGCGCGATAACGCAGTGCCAGCGAACGCTTCCGCAGCGCGACATCGTCAGCTGACTTCAACGTTGGTTCGAGCGCGTTGACCGCAGCCAATTGCCGCCGCCACCGAGCCATCCGCGGGCGAAGCGCCGAAACGCCTTTCCAGTTCGAACCGTTGGCACTGGGGTCATCGGTTCGACGAGCCGTCGCCGCATTGGGCTGCGTCGCCGGAGGTGAATCAGAACCCGTTGACTCAGACTCATTGACGGAATCCAAAATCGGATCATCCGCGTCGGGAAAGATCGACACGCCAGCCTGTTTGGGACGCTGGGCTTCGTTTTCGGACGAGGTTGAAGAACCTTGAGACACGGATGCTCTCGCCATTGCTGCCTGCTGCGGGTCAAACCACGACCGCCAACTTCGTTCTTTTCCGACGAAGTTTCAATGCGTTTGGTTTGGTTTGACAGTGTCAATTCGTTGTGAAACCGCATTCTATCGCGACTGCGGGGGCTCTGGCGGAACTTTGCGGGCCCGATGCCTTAATTCAGGCAATCTGCGTCGCCTGTTCCGTACGTGAGGCTCGATCTGAATGGTCCGGATGATTCAGTCGATTCACTTCTACCAGTCAAACCCGTGTTCCCGGACTGCACGAGAGTTCCGATGAAGAAAACTACGAAGAGAAAACGCATCCTAACTTTGGCAGCGATGCTGTCGACGACGCCGGCATGGCTTGCTGGCGGAATCGCGACAGCTGACGAGGTCAACGTGAATGCCTATTACAGCGACGGCACGATCGACGAAAGTGTCGTGGGTGCTGCCGATCTTGAAGAGGGCATCGTCTATGACGACGTCACGTACGACGATCTGTCGGATGAAAGCCCGACCGCCGATGTGAGCCCTATGGCCGATGAGCCTGAGTCGCTTGAGCCGGTGGCGTACGTTGGTGACACCGTCTACGCCCCGACAGTCGAGTCGACTCCCGCCCCGACACGATCGGTATCGCATGCCACACCCGTGATGGCAGCCAGCTATGGCAGCGGTGCGGCCGATTGCGGTTGCGGCACGACGAGCTGTAGCACGACAAGCTGCGGCTGCCCGTCGAGCACAATGACATGCAAACCACGCAAATCAATGGAATGCTTGACGCAAATGTGGATGACCAGTGAGGCACTGTTGTGGTTTCCACGTGCTCGCTCGGCACCGGCATTGATCACCGGCAATAGCGCCGCCGGTTTGAATAACGGCGGTCAATTGCCCAACTTCGACGAAACCGGCACCGTATCCTTGTTTGGTGGTACCGACGCCGTCTACGCAACGTCGGACGCCATTGATGGTGGCCTATCAGGTGGTTTCCGTTTTGACGGTGGCATCTACCTCGGCGAAGGCGTCGGTGTTGGTGGCCGTTTTTGGTGGCTAAGCGACAATGAAGTCGATTATTCAGCCAGCACGATCGACTTTGCCGATTCGTTGACGGCGATCCCATCGATTGGGCGGCCATTCTTCGACACCCAGAACAACACTACCTCGTCGGTACCTGTCGCATTTGACAACGACTTCACGACCGTTGATGAGGCAGGTATCCCGTCATTCACCGGTACGATTTCGGCCGCATCATCATTAGCGATGTATGGCGCTGAAGCCTATGCCCGAGTGGCGATGCTGTCGGGCAGCGGATTTCGCGCGGACCTGATTGGTGGCTACTCGCACTTTGGCATCGAAGACGAGTTGTCGATGACCAGCTTGTCCATCCAAACCAACAATGATGGAGCGAACTTGCCCGGTGCGAGCACGGTCTACAGCGATCGGCTCAATGCGGACAACACGTTCCACGGCGGACAGGTCGGCATGGAAACAGTGCTACAGCGCGGTGGCTGGACAATCCGATCGCTCGCCAAAGTTCACTTGGGCAACATGGAACAAGTGATCACCGGTGTCGGTCAAACAACCTTCACCGACGCGGGTGGTGCTGCGACGACCG
>JBCCJB010000425.1:0-3629 GCA_039028015.1 Planctomycetota bacterium | reverse complement strand
CATCATCGTCGTCGGAATCTGTCATCGAATCTGAAGATCGCTCCACACCATCGGAAGATGATGTCACGTCACTGGAGATCTCGGCTGCAATCGGTTCGGGTGAGGCAGCAGCCTGATTTGCCTCGTCAACCACATCGAGTTCTTCAAAATCAAGTTCCTCGAGGTCGATCACAACGTCATCGTCGCCGGATTCTGCGTCGTCGGCGGATGATTCCGGCGGCGACAAGACAAATTCACCCGTTACCGGATCGTTATCCAGTTTCAATGTTTCCTCGTCGGGTGCAAACGACGAGTCCGACGTCAGCGATTGAATCTCGGCGGCGGGCTCGTCATCCTGATCGAGATCAATCTGAAGCGGTTCGGGATCTAGTTCGTCTTCAAAATTCTCGTGTGGCTGAGCTTGATCGAGTTCATCAAGTTCCACATCATCGATGTCGAGCAATTCGAGTTCCTCAGCATCCGGCAATCGATCAATCGGGTCTGCTGTCGCATCAATCTTGGGCGGCACAATGACGGTTTCCAATTCGTCGATGACACTCGTCGCAAATTCATCGTTGGAAGGGCTCTCGATTGAAAACTCGTCAGTGGATTGACGATCTGCCGTGTCGTCGGATGCAACGAGTTCAGTTGATTCTCCTTCGTCAACAACGGTGGGCAAATCGGTCAACTCGACAGTTTCGAATTCATCGGCGTGCTCAATCGTGTCGACGTCTTCATCAAGCGTCTCGATCTGCGTTTGAAATTCGTCCGAATCGTCATCCGCGATCGCAATCTTGCTTGATTCGGAAGTGTTGAATGACAACGACGGCATCGATTGATCGTACGCCGATGACGCTGCGACGGCCGGAAAGATTGCCTCAACATTATCACGCAAGACTTTCCGTCCCAAATCGATCGCGCGGTCGATACCCCATCGCTGATCAGTGACAAATTGATCCGCTAACACGCCCGATAGAATCCGACGATACATGTCAAATTTGGGCCATACAAATTCCAATCGATAGGCATCGCTGTAATAGCCAATCTGCTGCGTTTGAGGAACGGCTTCGAGACGTGCGGCTGCGTCACGAGCGATGAACGAAGGCGTGTTGCTGTACCACCAATGCCCGTTGGTGACGACGTTGGGGAAAATCCAAGCATGTGAAACCAACTCTTGGTTCGTCACGCTGGCAAGCACTGAGATCGGAAACGTCACATTGGGAAACGCGTTAAAGCACTCGCGATACTGAATCAACGAAACACGACTGTCGTACAAGTCCCGACCCTGATGAACACCATCGGCATAAACGCCACGATTGACACCGATCATCAAATCAAATGGCAATCCTGTTTGGTCACACAATTCCGCGAGCGTCCAAAACACCCGACGTGAAAGCGCTTCGCGATGCGACGGATCGGCCATTTTTCCATCACGAAGCACGGCATTGATCGCTGTCGACGCTCGACCGTCGCTCACCGGGGACGGCGAAAAACTAGGCGGCAATGAAATGGCACACGCTCGCGCTCCCCGGCTCGTGAAATGATCAAATCGTTGCGCCAGAGATTCGCGCAGCGATGTCAGCGATCCGTCCAGCGTCACGCCCGTGCAAGACTCCAAACGTCCGCGGATTGCGGGATCGGCGAGATGAAACACCAGATCGTCCGTTCGCAAACACGGGATATAGGTTTCACTATCAAATCCCGCGAGGTCGTCATCAAAGTCATTGGTCAGAAAAACCGCTTGAACATTGGACTGATCCAAGACGGTCTGTGGCCACTGGGCCGAGCTCATGATTTCTTCGCTGCGATCGTAGAGTGCTTCCCAATTATTGAGATGCAATCGATCATCTTCGAAACCAAAAAACATTTGGCAAATGCTGATCAGCCAACTGTACTGCGCCGTGTTTTCGAGTGGCTGAAGGTGTTCAACCAATCGTTCCACGGTTTGGCGCGGCGAAGCATCAGCATCTTCGATGAGCGCCTTCGGCATGCCCGCCGAATGAGCCAATTCGGTGTAATAGTGGTAGCCCAAAATATCGCAGAGCGTCGTCGATGCGGGGGCGTGCGGATTGATGTGCGTGTGCGGATCGATCAACCGAATGTCAGCTAGTTGCTGATAGATTTCGTCACGAAGCGTCGGATCGTTTGCGGGCATGATTGGCTAGCGTAAGAAAGGTCGGAGTCCGAACGGAAACGAGTCCGAATCACAACAGAATAGTTGACGTTGGTGACTACTTCGACGCCGCATGGCCCGCGGCGAGATAGCGCAATTCAAATTGCTGGCAATCCCGTTCATGCAACCAGCGGATCCATCCGGCGATTGTCGCGGCCATGTCGCAAGCTCGATGCACGTGCAACGTCATCTCGGTGGATTCCGGTTTGCAGGTGCCACTGATGTGCGCCGCATAGCGATTTTGTGCGTCCGGGTCAGCTGCCCACACTGGCGGTTCAATTTGATCGGCGGCGGTGCGCGCCGATTGGAAATGGGACCGGATCCAACGCGACGCTAATTCATGTGATGGCGCCACAACCCGAATTTCAACCGACTCCGAAAACAATCCCGTCAACACATGCATGCTGGCCTCGGGATGCTCATCCAGCCACGAAGCCAGTGGGGCCAGCCAAGTGTTCTCGATGGGTGATGGCTGCATTTGCGACCAGGGAGATTCGAGATCCTGTTCGGACATCTGTGGCAATGGCAAACTCGCCAACATTAATCGATCACCCACGACGACGGAGTAATCGGAAGCCGGTCCGATGGAAGCGGAATCAATCGCCAACAACAAATCTTCTTTAGAGTCGGTTTGCAAAATGGCCAAACCACTACGTTGATCATCGGGCGTCATCTCCGGAACATCAGATTGTTCATATCGAATTGCTCGATGTGAGTTGCTGCTGCGGCTCGTTGTAGGCGACTTTGGCAACTGCCCCAAATGAAGCATCATCGAATCAGCATCGACTGTGACTTGATGAGGAACGGGCATTACCAGCCAGTCCGTCATTGACGGATCCGCAGTTCGGGATCGCAATTGCGTCCACAGAGCTCCACCGCCTGCCAACGCCAACACCCACGAGGCACCGTACATCGACAATATGGCGACGGATTCACGAAACCGTGGCGGTGGCACAACAATCGACTCGTAAATGTGGATGATCCACGCTGCCCGCGCTGATGGCCTCAGTTCGCCCATCGATGTCGTCTTCATTTTCGCATCCAATGCTTCAATGGCTTCGCGTGGGATTTCGTCGTGTTCAGGTGATGCGATCGTGCTCGCATCGATTTGCTGTATCAATCGCGCGACTCGAATGGTCATTGGAATCGCAAGTGCCAACGGAATGGCGATCAACAAAAGGATTGGATCGGCCATCCACCAACCCGCAATACCCATGATCACCACAGTGGTCACGCGAGCAATCCACTGCCAGGCGGGTGAGCGTCGAAACAGAGTGAGCTGCAAAATCCAGCCGCCATCAAGCGGCAACAACGGCAATAGATTCAGCACGTTGAGCACCCACATCAACCCGGCCAGCGTGGTCAACGAGGTCGAATCGCGTCCGCCGACGCCCAACAGCAAACAAAGCGTCGCGATCACGAGACTGGGAACCGGTCCGGCAAGCGCAACGATCGCCTTCTTCCACGACGCGATTTT
>JBCCJB010000424.1:0-3630 GCA_039028015.1 Planctomycetota bacterium | reverse complement strand
TGGCATCGTGCGCGGGTCAAATTTTGGGGAAGCCCAAACATCGTGACCACGCCGAGTCGATGTTGCGATTGCTATCAGGTCGACATCACGAGGTTTATTCGGGAATTTGTGTCTGGTCGGTTCGCAGCAAGCGCACCATCGTGGATGCGGTCTGCACCAAGCTTGAAATGTCGCCGCTGGATGACGACATGATCAATTCCTATCTCGATTCGGGACTCTGGGAAGGAAAAGCGGGTGGTTTTGGCTACCAGGATGGCAATGACTGGATCTCGATCGTCGATGATGGCAGCGAAAGCAACGTGGTGGGATTGCCAATGGAGCGTTTGGCGGAATTATTGGAACAATTCGAACAGATTGCCGAAAACATTGTTGTCGATCCGCGCAGCTAGGTGAATTGGAATGAAGTCGTCGCTAATCAGACGCATCGGGACGATCATGGGCAACACGTTGGTGATGGCGTGCTGTATCGGCTTGATTCAAACGCTTGGCACTGCAAATGCTGCCGAGTGGGCTGAGAAAATGTTCACCGAAACCAAGCACGATTTTCGTACGGTCGGTCGCGGCACGACGGCGAAGTACGAATTTGCGTTTCGGAATCTTTACGAAGAAGAAGTCCACGTGATGGCCGTCCGCAGCAGCTGCGGTTGCACGACCCCATCGGTGACCAAAGAGTCTCTTTCGACGCATGAGTCCTCGTCAATCATTGCGGAACTCAACACCAGCACGTTCATCGGGCAAAAGGCAGCGACGATTACGGTGGTATTTGATCGTCCGTTTTATGCGGAAGTGCAACTCCAGGTCAGCGGGTACATTCGCACGGACGTCACATTCGATCCGCCTGAAGTGAATTTTGGGAGCTACAACGGTGGTGAAACGCCCGAGCGGATTGTGTCGATTTCCCATCGTGGCAATCCGGCTTGGCGAATCAGCGATGTGCGAAGTCACTGCAACGACCTTAAGGTTCGGCTGGA
This sequence comes from Planctomycetota bacterium, assembly GCA_039028015.1. GTDB lineage: Bacteria > Planctomycetota > Planctomycetia > Pirellulales > Pirellulaceae > Rhodopirellula. Next base: position 2,659 of record JBCCJB010000424.1, on the reverse strand, counting down.
CCCGCCGGTCATACAGCCTGGGCTCGTTACGTATCAAATGAGTGTGACAGCCAAAGAAGGCATGCCCGAAGGAGACATTCGGCAGCGATTGACTTTGGTGACCAATGATCGTCAGTTTCCCACGATCGAAATGGCGGTCGATGGTCGCGTCATTCCAACACTGACGATCTCGCCCGAAGCGGTCAGTCTCGGCACGGCGAACCAGGGTGACACGGTGCAACGTCGTTTGTTGGTTCGCGGTGAAACGCCATTTGCAATTGAAGAAATCCGGTGTCCAGACAAGCGTTTTGAATTTGAGATCCCTGACGGTAAGAAGAAGCTTCACTTTCTGAATCTGAAGTTCAACGCCGGCGACGCGTCTGACCGGATCGCACAACGCATTGAGGTCGTGACAGACCTTCCGGGCGACAAGAGTGCTCAGTGTGTGGCAACGGGAACAATTCGTTAGGTCAATTCAGCGATTGCGAGCTTCTTTCGCCGCCGAGTTCCGCTCCAACTGACAAGAGACCAATCGGACAGCGCCACTTTGGATTAGCCGCACGGCGTTAGCCGCGGTTTTCTCGGTTCGAACCGTGGCTAGCGCCAAAACGGCTAGTACGCTCGGCAATTCCATGAATCACGATGTTTTTCATCCAAAGTGGCGTCGCTCGGCTAATTTGCTGGCAGGAGTGTTGAGCGAGCGGAGGAGATTTTGAACGACAGCGGTGCCACACGGTCAACGACTCAGGCCGCAATCGTGACAGGTGGTTCCGCGGGATTGGGGCTGGCCTTAGCCCGGTTGCTACTTCAGCAAGGTTGGAGCGTTTCGATAACCGGTCGCAACGCGAACCAGCTTCAAACGGCGGCCGACCAACTTGGCCACGTTCAAACGATCTTGGCCGACGCGTCTGACATCGATGAGGCGAATAAGACCGTCAACACGCATATCGAGCATTTCGGTCGAATCGATGCGCTGTTCAATGTGGTCGGTCAAAGTGATCGAGGTCGCGTCGAATCGCTGTCACCGGACCGCTTGCGAGAACTGCTAGATACGAATGTGTTGACGGCGCTCATCAATGCTCAGGCCGCACTGGATCATCTTCGCCAAACACGCGGCGTCATCATCAACGTCGGATCGCTTGCAGGGTGTCTGGCACCCGGATATCTCGGTGGCTATGTCACTGCCAAACATGCGTTGCGAGGTTTGACTCGGCAAATGCGAATGGAACTACGCGATTCCGGTGTGCATGTCGGGATGGTCTGTCCTGGTCCGATTCAGCGTGACGATGCTGGTACTCGCTATCAACAATCCGATCCAAGCATCCCCGATGCGGCAAACATGCCCGGCGGGGGCGCAAAAGTCAAAGGCTTGGCACCGGAAAGAGTTGCGCGGGCCATTGTTGATTGCGCGGCGCGGCGACGAATTGAAGTGATTCTTCCGTGGAAGATTCGTCTGCTAATGATGATTGATGATTTATCGCCTGCGTGGGCTGATCGCATTCTGGCTGCTAAAACTGCTGGCTAGCAAATGCCACGAATGCCGTCTTTTTCTTGATGAACGAGATCAGTCCCCAAACCGAAATCGTCGCCGCAGTGCGGCAACGCGAAACCCGTCAAACTGGTTGGTTGACGCAGATCGCCATTGCATTGGGCACCATGCTGTTGTTCATTGGTTTGGGCGTGGTGGTGTGGGACGCGGTGATGGTGTTGCTGCTGGTGCTTGTGTTGCTGATACACGAGTGTGGCCACTTTTTGGCCATGCGTTGGTTTGGCTACCGCAATATCAAGATGTTTTTTGTGCCAATGTTGGGGGCCGCTGTCAGTGGTCGGCACTTCAAAATCGCGTCGTGGAAAAAAGCGATCGTTGCGCTTGCTGGACCGGTTCCCAGTCTCGTGATCGCGACGCTTTGTTTGCTGTTGGGCGTGGGCGGCCGCGATTCGACCTCTTTGACCACGCTGGCCGGGTTAATGTGGGTGCTCAACGTGCTGAATCTATTGCCGTTGTTGCCGCTTGATGGCGGCCAGACGAGCCTGCCGACGATGTTCCACGACAGCGAGCGGCCACGGAACGTCTGGAGTGAGCAGCTCGCGCTCGCGGAGCGCATCGGCGCCGCCGACGCGCCGGCCCTGATCCCCGATGACGTGGAAGCACGCGTGGAGATGTTCGGGCTGTGCGCCGTGGTGCTCGGTGAAGACGGCCTGGTGTGGAACATGCGGATCCTCGCGGACAGCCCGTTGGCGCGGAAGTACGGCTACAGCGAGGAAGCGAGCGCGGCGGCCGCAGACAAGATCGCCGGTGTCCTGCGTCTGCTCGATGCGCGCCTGGCGGCGCAGTCCGAACGCGGCTCGCCCTACCTCGTCGGTGACGCCATCACGGCGATCGACGTCTACTGGGCGACCATGAGCATCGCGATGATGGTGCCCGGGCCCGAAATCATGCCTGTCACCAGACAGAACCAGCGGATGCTGCAGTTCTTCGGCATGAACAAGCAGATTCCGGCCGTCGGTGGCGCACTCACGGAGCGCCTCGAAGCGCATCAGCGCTACATCCTGACGACCTACTGCGAGACGCCCGCCGTGCTCGGCGGAGACCCGCTCTGAGCTGCCCGCTCCGTGCTCGGACGGCGAATGCTCCGTCAGACTCCGCGTGGCGCGCAGCGTCGCCACAGCTCCAGGGCAT
>JBCCJB010000423.1:0-3649 GCA_039028015.1 Planctomycetota bacterium | reverse complement strand
GGCAAATTGGCACCACGCCAAAATCCAACGCGACGTGGCACTGGAACGTAATGATGCGATGTTGTCGGCCGCGGAAGAAAAGCTGCGTCAAACGTTTCACGAGTTGCAAAATGCCGAACGCAGCGTTGATGAATTGACCATTCGTGCTGGTGAGGCTGGCACGGTCGTGGCAACGCCATGCCGTCATCAGGACGGCAAGTATGTCGACCGAGGCCAATCGCTCGCCACGCAAATTGTGGGTGATCGCATGATTCGTGTTTATTTGACCTCTGAGGAACTGATGCACGCTGTGGCGACGCCCGGTGATCGAGTGCGATTTGCGACCACGGGCGATTCCGGACGCTGCTACCAAGGTGCCATCTTGAATGTGTCGGCCGCGTCTCAAACGCAGTTTGATGATTTGGCCCTAACGCAACTCGCCGGTGGTTCACTTGTCGTCGACCCGGCAACGCAACGGGCTCAGCAAACACTCTACGCCATCGACATTGAGGCCTCGGATCTCAATTCCGACGTGGTGCGAAATCATTATGAACAAGGTCGCGTGTGGGTCATGTTTGACCGGCGTTACGAACCGCTTGGCTTGTTTGCCTACCGACATATCCGTGATTTTGTTTCTCAACTCAATTTGAATTAAGTCTTTCGGCGCGAATCCAATCATGACGTTTTCCACAAATCCAAACCGCCTGATCAAGTGGCTCATTAGCGCGATGGTGATCCTCGGATGGGCGAAAACCTGTCATGCGGACGCGTATGGGCCCAACCCGATCGGTATTCTTCGCCCTTCGCAACGTTCCGTTTTGCGTGTGACCCGACCGGGAAATGTGCGGGCGATTTCAGTACGGGAGGGTCAGTCTGTGTCGGAAGGGACTCCGCTGCTGACGTTGGATGATCGGTTGGCACAGGCGCGATTGGCCGTTGCGACAAGCCAAGCCAATCAACAAGGCACCGTTCGATCAGCGCGTCTGGCCGTGGAGACATTGCAACGTGAAATTCGTTTGGTGAAAGAAGCCGTGAATCATCAGGCCGCTTCTCAATTTGAACTCGTGCGAAAGGAAAGTGCGTTGGCACAGCTGCAAGCGGACTGGGAGACCGCGGTCGCTCGACAAGCTCAACTGGATGCGTCGGTGGCACTGGCCCGAGCCGAGTTGCAGCAATTGACCCTGGTCGCACCTTATGACTGTGAAGTGATCGAGATTCATCTTGATCGAGGATCGACAACCGGACCTGCCGAAGATGCCATCACGGTGGCGCAGTTAGATCGACTGATAACGGATGTTTACATCCCGGTTGAACTCGGCATCAAACTCCGCGAGGGAACGCAGTACTGGCTTCGTCCGGAACACAGCGACGAAGATCTCATCGCGACCATGATTCATCAGTCACCCGTGATCCATCCGACGTCACGTTGCATCCGCTGTGTGTTTGAAATTGAAAACACAGACCGGCAGATTCGTGCTGGTACTCACGTGACGGTCGACCTCAATCAATTTGCCCGCGAACCAACGTCCCGTTAACGAGTTGCAATCGGAAGGTTGCTTGGCTGGTTGCAATGCGAGCCGTCCAAAGGTCCCGCTGTGCCGATGCAGCGCGGTCCTGTGCGGCAATGAGCGTGTCGACATAGAACGGCCCCAACTGATCGCCATCGAGCAGCATCCGCGTGCGATCTTGCAACACCAGTAGCTCGCGGTCGGCCAGATTACCGGCGATTTGCAGCGCGTCGACTTGCTGTCGATTTTGCTGGAATTGGTTCACGGTGTTGCGGACTTCCAAGCCAATGTCGGCCATCGTGACTTGAAGTTGTTCCTCCAAACCACGGATTCTCAATCGAGCCTGACGGTACGCTGCTTTTGCGGCGCGATTTCCAATGGGCAAGCGATATTCGACCCCCAATCCCAGCGACGGATCCCGCAGCGACATTTGATCGGTGAGTGATCGGAACAAATCGTTGTTGCCCCGGAGCCCTCGAAATCCCAAGGTGGCGAATCCGTTCAGAATCGGCATCAACTGATTTCGAGCGACACCTTCGGAGATCGCGGCGGACGTGATCGCGGTCAAATCACGCAAGATTTCGGGCCGATTGACCATGGCGACCGCGGTGTGATGCTCAGGTCGGATATCGCAGGGAAGCGGCAGGTGTTGCAGTGGTGTTAAGACTTCTTGGTCGGCGTGGTGAGGGAAATTCGCACCGAAAATGAGACGAAGCAGAGCTTCCTGACTCAAAATGACCGCATACCGAGCGTTCTGCAGTGCCGCTGATCGCCGTGCCAAGCTGGCCTCGCAGCGAGCCATCAATAATGGATTGACGTCGATTTGTTCGCGATGACGAACGACTCGCGTTGCCGCGTTGGTGTTGGCGTACAGATCGCGTTCGATCACAAACAAACCTCTGGATTGAACCAGCGACCAATAGGCTTGGATGACATTCCAAATGTGTTGCTGGAACGCTTGGACGTAATCGAAATGGGAGGTCTGGAATTGCTGGACGGCAAGGTCAACTCGAGCACGATTGAATTGACGACCTGACCCTTGAAGCAACGGCTGTTGATACTGGATTCCCAGCCGCGTGTTGGACTGATTTGTGGGGTTAAAGAAGCTGGAGTTGGAATCGTTGAAACCGAGGTTCTGATCGAGCGAAAATGTGCCACCCTGCCAATTTTGTTTGGTCACGCCAAGCTGTGAGGTCAAATCGTCGTTGATCAGCCGGTTGGTTGCACCGTCAAGCGAGCTGCCGACGGGGGCATTGGCACGATCCCAGGTTGTTGAGACAAAGGTGTTCCAGTCAACGAGTGCCTCTTCAACCACAATCGATTCAGCTACGACGCTTCGCTGTGTTCGAACGACTTTGATTTCGGGCGCGTTGATGATCGCGAGCTCAATCGCCTGCCACAGCGGGAGCTCATTTGCGGTTTGGGCGCCCAATAAAGGTTGAGACAATGACCACGGTGGCGATCGCAACATTTGGGCCGCATTGAAAGCCGTCGCGTGAGTCGCGGTGGTGCTTTGCGCTGCCAAATCATCGGCGCACACGGCAACGTGTTGGGGACCGATCAAAACAAACCATGCCATGCACCGGAGAAAGCGACCAAGAATCTTCGGCCACGCCAGCCACGTCATTTCAGATGAAGCGACGGGGATCAGCACACGCATGGTCTAAAGTGCGTTTGGCAACAGTTACGGGATCAACGGAATTTCACGGTTGGACCGTTTATCAGGGAAACCGGCCTAACAGCGACGTGGAAGCGCATGTCGAGAGAGCTCTACACGACGACTCAGGTGTCATCGTCATTTCCTGACCGCGTGATGACGCCATGCACCGGGAGCGTACGTTCACCTAAACGTTTGAGTCGGATCGTTATGATCGGACCGGATCGAACGTGTTGTCAGACTTGGAACGATTCCGTCCGACGGCTTCAACCGCGTTTCGAAACAACGCTTCCTGAACGCGAAAGGCCTTGTTTCGTCGTGGCGATTGCTTCCGAGTGTAGGAGCCATCAGAGTTCATTTGCCATGTGTTCTGATTATCGCGGAAATACAGTTGCAGCATTTCTCGCAAGCGTGCCCGACAATCCGGGTCATTCACCGGGACCAAGAGCTCGACGCGTCGAGCTCTTGGTCCCGGTGAATGACCCGGATTGTCGGGCACGCTTGC
>JBCCJB010000422.1:0-3673 GCA_039028015.1 Planctomycetota bacterium | reverse complement strand
GTTGCCAGCGGTGTAGAAACTTTCTACACCAGCGAGCTTTTCCGCCTCTCGCACACCCTCGTCCGTCAGCGTGACGTTGTGCTGCTTTTCATCAACGGTGAAATGCGTTTCTTTCTTTAACTTCCGGGCGACGCGGTCGGCTTCCCCATAGCGATCCAGATCCAAATCAGCGGGCCCGCTAATGATCAACGGCGTTCGAGCCTCATCGATCAGGATGTTGTCGACCTCGTCGATGATGGCGTAGTTGAGTGGACCTTGGCATTGTTGGACTTCGCTGGGGAATCGATCATCGTTTCGTGCCGCCGGACGCATGTTGTCGCGCAGGTAATCAAAACCGAATTCATTGTTGGTGCCGTACGTGATATCGCATGCGTAAGCGGCTTGCTTTTCGGATGTTGACATGCCCGACTGAATCGCATTAACGGTCAGCCCAAGGTTCAAATATAGCGGCGCCATCCACTCCATGTCGCGACGAGCGAGATAATCATTGACAGTGACCACGTGCACGCCTTTACCCTCAAGTGCATTGAGGTAGGCCGGCAGCGTGGCGACCAGGGTTTTGCCTTCGCCGGTGACCATTTCGGCGATGGCTCCCGAGTGCAAAACCATGCCGCCGATCAATTGCACATCGTAGTGGCGCATCCCCAGATAACGTTTGCTACCCTCGCGACATACCGCAAACGCTTCTTCCAAAATGTCGTCGAGCGTTTCACCGTCGCGCAGTCGATTGCGAAATTGCTGCGACTGTGACCGCAGCTCGTCATCCGTCATCGCCGCGTATTTCGGCTCGAGCTCGGTGATCCGCTCGGCTCGCTCGCGATACTTCGTCACCGTTCGAGCGTTGGCCGATCCGATGACGCCGATCACCAGTTGCCCGCACTTGTTGACGGTGCTGGAAACGAGGACAGTCAACAAATCCCAGAGACGTTCAAGGATGGGCATGAGATTGAACTTAATGAATGGCAAGCACACTTCGGTGTGCGGTCAAAATCGTCGGCAGCGAACCGAACGCGGGGAAGCAAGTGACACGAGAATTCCCGTGTTTCCCAAGTCGCAACGTTAGGGAGTGTGGGGGTTTGGGTCAACTGCGATCGGATCGCGGTCGCGCTGGCTCGGCGTGACGTCACCAGCCCAGGTGCTGTCGAATTCACGCAACCCGGCCGCCAAACGGGTGGCCAAGGTTTCCATCGCAAATCGCTCGCTGGCAAAGTGACCCATCATCCACAAGCTGATGCCGGTGTTTTCGGCCTCCAAGCAAGTGTGAAAGGTCGCTTCGCCAGTCAACAGTCCATCGCACCCGGCTCGACGTGCCGCTGCCAGAAACGACCCCCCGCTTCCGCAGCCAATGCCGATACGCTGCACCATCGCATTGGGATCGCCCGCAAGCCTGGGACGCGTGGCACCGCAACACCTGGCAGCCCGACGCAGCAAATCACGAGCGCTGACGGGCTTGGAAAGCTCGCCAATCCGGCCGGCACCGTCGCACTTTGCCGGGTCGATCGCTGCGGAGGTTGACTCAAAGGGCAACATGGGACGGACGTTTTGCAACCCTAGTCGCTGTGCCCATTGATCGTTGATGCCGCCGGTCGCGGAATCGTACGCCGTGTGAGTGCTGTAGACCGCAACCCCAGCCCGGCAAAGTCGCCAGACAAGTTGACTGGGTATCGTGTCGGTATTGATCTTGGCCAGCGGTTTGAAGGGCAACGGATGATGGCTGACAATCAAATCAACACGACCATCGATGGCTTCGTCGACGACACCCGGAGTGATTGTCAAGCAAGTCAAAACGCGCGTGATCTCGGCCTGCCGATCTCCAATCAGCAGCCCGACGTTGTCCCAGTCCTCGGCAAGCTTGAGCGGCGCGATCGACGCCAACGTTTGGCAAACGTGGTCCAGTCTCATGTTTGATTTAGCGTGACGTGGTATGAAAGGCGTGATTAACCCGCGGACAGCAAACGGTGGACGTACGCGGGAAAGCCAGTCATCGACTCGGGCGGATCAGACGGACCAATGACCAGCGGACCCTTCTCGGCAACCTGAGCTCGCAAGCCGTGGCTGCCGCCCACCAAGTCCGCGTCCAGCGGAATCACATCCATTTTCATCCTCATGCCGAGCTTTTTCTGAACCAGGCGCCCAAGGGCTCTGGCCTTGCTTGTCATGAACAGCTCACACGGGTCGTATCCGGGTTTGCGGTGAATGTCGACGGTACGGGCAAAGTCGGGAGCGTGATCATCATCAAGCCAGTAGTAATACGAAAACCAACGATCGGTGTCAGCCAAGGCAATCAGCTCGCCTGCCCGAGCATGGTCAAGTTGCAACTCGCCCGGTTCCACGACCGAAGCGATGCCATCGATGGCCTCCAGCGTTTTGCGGACGAATGACCGCTTCGCTGGATCTTTGACATAAACATGTGCTAGCTGGTGATCAGCAACAGCAAACGCTTCCGACTCGTGCGTTTGCAAAACCTCTCCAAACGGACCATTGCGTACGGCCAGCAAGTCATGCTCGCGAAGCACACGGTTGATCGGCACGGGCCCGCTAACAGGAGACAATCCATATTCGCTGACCACGACCACATTGGCACCGATTTCATCGGCCGCATTGAGCACTGATGAAGCGGCCGCATCGACCTCGCGGACCAACCTCGGATCCTGATGTGACAAACGCTGGTAGTCGTAGTCCAGATGAGGCAGATAGCACAGTGTTAATTGCGGTCGTTTTTCGCGCATCACCAAAGCGGTCGCATCGGCGATCCACTGACTGCTAGCAATGCCCGCGGCAGGACCCCAAAACGCAAAAAAAGGAAACGGCCCTAGACGCGATGTGAGATCGCACTGGGTCCAATCCAAGACATCGAAGACCTTCGATCCGTCGCAGCCATAATGCGGCTTGGGCGTCGCACCGTACTGAGCTGAGGATCCCTGGTTGAACCACCAAAACATCTTGGCGGTTTCGTAGCGATCGTAAAACACATCGGCTTCAATCAAACGACGCGATTGCTGCCAAAATCGCACTTCACCCGTGTCGCGGTATAGCCAACCATTTCCGACGATGCCGTGCTGGCGAGGTGAGACGCCCGTCAACATGGTTGCTTGCGAGCTGCACGTCACCGCTGGCAGCGGACTCTGCCATGCCCTCGCGTCGCCCACTGACGCTAGCCGTGGCGCGTGTGGTAGGTGCTCGAGTGTCAGGCCAACGACATTAAGGATCACCAGGGGTTTCGTCATCGACCGGTGGCAGCGTGAAAATGCGAACCAGACAAAACAGCAACAAACACAGCACGATGCTGATCGATGTCACCATGACAATGATCCCAGCGGTGGTCATGGAGATGATTCCGTTTGTGGGTCCGGCGTGACACTGTCGCTTTCATTCAAGTAATCAAACCGGCCTTCGCGAATCCAATTCTCGCCAGCCAGGTGCACGAGAACCAACAACAAACCCGTCACACCGAAAAGGAACACCACGGACATCCGCACCACACCATCAGTGCGCAGCGTTTCGAGATAGCCGGGAACACTTTGGTAACAGAAGGCGATAAAGATCAGCCCGAGGTAAAGCGGAACGACATATTTCAACAGATACTGCACAAACCGTGGAATCCGCAGATGAGCGCCCTGATGCGCCTCGGCTTCACCTCGATCGATGCCAAAAATCCATCCGTAAATGATTG
>JBCCJB010000421.1:0-3691 GCA_039028015.1 Planctomycetota bacterium | reverse complement strand
GGATTGCCGCCATGATGAGTCACCGGATGATGCGGCTCAGGCACACCGATCTCTGGGTACGTTCGAGTGCTGGCCTCACGGGCGAGCTGGAATGTGACGATGCGTGTGACATCACCTTGGAATGCGAGCCGCTGCAAGTCGAACATCAGCCGAGCATGCTCGGCGAACTCGGCAGGAACACCCACGGGTCGATCAAGATCCGGTAACGGATGATCCATCGCAGTCATCTCGGCGTGCTCAATGCGGCGTTCGACCTCGCGGATCGATTCAAAATACTCTTCAATTTTATTGCGGTCGCCGGCACCTAGCGCGACTTTCAAGCGATTGATCTCGCGAGTCACGCTATCGAGCAAGCTGGCGCGACGCTTTCGGGCCAGCGACCGTTGCCCAGCACTGCCTCCGTCGCCAAAGAGCTGCTCAAAAACGATTCGCGGATGTGCTTCGCTGGGCAACGGCGTCGTTGGCGACGACCATGAAAGATTATTTTGGTACACGCACGCGTACCCGTTGTCACATTGGCCGACCGTCGAAAGCAGATCCATTGAAAGTTCGAGTGACGGCAACTGTGTTCGGTGACCCAGATGCTGCGCTGCAATCTGATCGACTGTGGTACCAAGCCGGTAATCCGATGACTCGGTCAGTTTGGCACGCGCCGCACTCAGAAACGCACTGTTGGACGTTGCGTGCGAGCCGGGGTAAGCATTTTGAAGGTTGGTGTTGCTGATCACCGTGACGTGATCTTTGACGCCCGCTAGTGGCTGCAACGATTGAGGTAACTCGTCGAGTGTTTCATTCTTTGGCGTCCAATGCGCTGGGTTGTAACCCATCGGGACGTAGACATAGCCGATCCGCCGTAGCGCCGTCGCAGCGGCCGGTGTCGCCTCCGCAGCGGTCAAACTGGGAATCATCGCATCCAACAATGGCAGGCCGATGCTGGCTCCCACACCCCGCAGCAATGTCCGGCGAGGCAATGACGTTTTGGCAACAAACTTACCAAATCTGTGATTCATACCCATGGATTAATCCACTATCTAAGTGCCAAACGAGGGTGAGGATACCGACCGGAACGCATCGCTGCGAACAATGCCGTGCACCAAAGCTGAAAAGCGATATTCGTTCTGAGATGCGTGACGGACAATTCTGCGAATCGCGGCAGCATCACGGAAATCAACCGTTCGACCTAAAGCAAATGTCATGAGTTTTTCGGTCAAACAGCCTACAACCATCTCAGGCATCGACATGATGGCCGCTTCCAGATCCTCCACGTCGTTGACCATCGTTCCATCGGGCAACAGCCCCGATGAATCGATGGGGGTGTCGCCATCAAAGTTTCGATATCGACCAATGGCATCATAATGATCCAACGCAAATCCGATGGGATCCATCAATGCGTGGCACGAGGCACAGGCTTCGTTGCTGCGATGCTGTGCTAATCGTTGTCGAAAAGTCTTGGCTTCCAAAGGCGACGAAGCTCTCAGCGTTGGCACGTCCGGAGGAGGCGGAGGTGGAGGTGTGCCGATGATGTTTTCCAAAATCCAATTGCCACGAATGGTGGGCGAGGTTCGCGTTGCGTAGGACGTTACGGCAAGGATCGAGCCGTGCCGCAAAATCCCACCCCGATTCGAATCCGCCGGCAAACTGACTTTCCTGAAATGACTTCCCAGCACTCCGCCGATTCCGTAGTGCCGCGCCAGCCGTTCATTGAGAAACGTGAAGTCACTAACAAAGAGCGACATCACACTGGCGTCCTGCCGCATCATGTGGCGAAACAAGTGCTCGGTCTCGCCGCGGAATGCTCGTTTCAGATTAGAGTCGTAATCGGGGAATGCCCTGAGATCGGGTGACAAGGAGTCGAGATTCCGCAGGTAAAGCCACTGTGACGCGAAGTGGGTCACCAGGCTATCGCTGCGCGAGTCTTTGAGCATTCGGTTGACCTCGGCCGTCAGGTTCTCCGGTTCAACGAGCTGTCCAGATTCGGCAAGATCCAACAATCGATCATCGGGAAGGCTGCTCCAAAGAAACGCCGCCAATCGAGTTGCCAACTCATGCGAGTTCAGAGGACGTTGATTGGACTGATGCGTCCTGCCCGGTGCCTCAATGCGAAAAAGGAAATGCGGATTAACCAGAATCGAAGCGATGGATGATTCGATGCCCGCTTCAAAACGATCGTTTTCATCCAAGTTCGTGCTTGCGACGACACGGTCGCGATCGGCAACGCTGTGATCTTCGTTCGCTGGACGGACGATCGACGAAAAAAACGTCATTGCTTCGCGGAGGTCAGCATCTTGCACCGGACGTCGATACGCTTGACGCAAGATCGGTGTCAGGATCGCGCGTGCCGATTCGACTTGATCATGCCATGACCATGTGGCCGGCCGATGGGAGAAGACCTTTTGTCGACTGGGCGTGTCGACTTCTGTCGTCGAGTCGGAAAGTGGCCCGACGAGATTAATTTCGAAGATGGCGGGCTGCTGACGTGGATGTCGATGGCGATTGTAGGCTGCCTCAAAAGGCTGCCTCTTCGTCATCAAGATACTCTCGCCGGTCGAGGGAAAGGTGACAGCGATTTCTCGTGGACCCGCTTGAATCGGAACCCGCGCCACCAATCCCGTATCCACATGCGTGTAATCACGGCCACCTTTGGGTGGTTCGATATGAAAGCGATGCACACGCATCCGATCGACCAGAATGTCCAGATCGTGTGATCGATGAAGCCCCTCAATTTTCTCATCGCGATCCCGCGTCAACCGGATCGCAACTTCGTACTGACCTGATTCGGCAAACGTATGTTTGATCGCTGTGCCACCACGCGTCCCCAGCGGCAGGCCCGGCATATGTCGTTCTTGGGTCAGATCCGCCGGTAATCGCACATTCACCCCAACCGGGGCGCTCGCAGGTCGACCAACCGCCAGGCGCGCAATCTTTTCCGCTGCCGTGAGGTAACGGCTTAGCAAAGCGGGCGACAATTCACCGACAGTGATGTTGTCAAACCCCGCACTCGATTCGTCTTTGGGCAACCAACGCGATGCATCGATATCGAGCGACAGAAGATCACGAATGCTGTTTTGATACTCGGTTCGTGTGAGACGCCGAAGCGAAGCCATCGGTGGCAAGTGCCCATCCAGTCCTGCACCCGCATCCAGAATCACAGCCAAGTCATCGGCGGCCCGTCGCAAGCCGAACCTCGTCGGTCGATCCGCATCGGGAGGCGGCATCTGATGCGATGCAACGCGTTTCCAAACCAACTCCCAACTCTGCCGCGCTTTCGAATCACGGAAATCAATTTGATCGATCGGCGTGCTCTCCAGATCCAAATCCTGAATCGCGTCATCCGAGTTGTGACAATCCAAGCAGTAAGTTCGCACGAACTTCGTGGTTCGCTGCACTGCGTCGTCAACCAAGCTTGCATTGCCAAACGAACGCCGCGACATCATCAGCGACAACACCAATCCGGTGATTAGCCAGCAGAAAGCAATCGACGTGCGGTCGCGAGAATAAGGCATCGTGGCAGAAATCGTCCGCGGAATTTCCGGGCGCTCGGCGGAGCGACAATTGACCGAGGTTTAGAGATCTTTCCCTACGCCCGGCCGACCGGTGAACTTGCAAACGCACGATTGTACTGCGAATGATTGCGTCGCAGTGAATTCTGACCGAAAAGGCGACGCGATACCCGAAACGCTAAAGACTGAAT
>JBCCJB010000420.1:0-3692 GCA_039028015.1 Planctomycetota bacterium | reverse complement strand
GAAAAGAAATTGATCCGCCAGCACCCAAGATACCGATCCCGGCGCACCGAACCAGTGAACCAAAATGGTTTGTCAAATTGAAACGATTGCGTCAGCGCTGAGTCATCGACTCGGTCGGCTGGATTGGACCGGCTGCAATCCCGATACGCTGCACTGTGTATTGCAGCCAAAGGGGTATTGCAGCCAACGGGACTGGAGCTCGCCACGATGACGCAGGATGACAATCGCGGCCATCCCATTCAAATGGCATTGCTTTTATTGGTTTCCGTTGCCGGTGCGTGGTACTTTTTTCGCCACTACGACATCGACGGCTTGGAAAACGTTTCGATCGCTCCCAAAGCCGATCGCTGGGGCGAAGTGCCGCAAGAACAGCCCTTCACGTTCACCTCAAACGCAGATAACGATCTGGAGCAACGGATTGTCAGTCCCAGTGATCGTCTTGATGGCTATCAGGCCGATGGGAATCAATTGGGGGCCTATCAGGTCGGCGATCCCAATTTTTCGCTCAGTGAGTCGTTTCGTCGACCAAGCCGATCACCTGATGACGCGGACAGCAACGGCTCCGGCAACCGTGCTGCGCGGCGGCGGTTCGACGTCAAGCAACGATTGCGAATCGCGTCGTGGGCGCTGGATGGATTTGGAGCAACGAAGCTGGCCAGCAGCGTGGCGAGACGGAATCTGGTTCGCATCGCGAGGCAATTTGATGTCATCGCCCTGCAGCAAATCGATGGCGTGCGCGTGGATCTCGTGCCACGATTGGTGGATGCGATTAACGAGAGTTCAGCCGCGATCATGGCTCCCCTCGCCAGCAATGACAGTCGGAGTGGCGTCTACGATTACGTGATGAGTTCGCCAATGGGGCCGGAAGGTCATCGTGAGCAGCTCGCTATTTTGTTCAACACCGATCGCGTGTTGGTAGATCGAAATCAGACCTACACCGTGGCCGATCCGGATAATCAGCTGACCTATGAGCCCCTGGTTGCTTGGTTTCGCGCGGCCAAGCCAACTGAGAAATCCGCTTGGACATTCACCATCGTTAACACGCGGATCGAGTTGACGCGGGCGCCCGCTGAAGTCGCCTTGCTGGCCAATTTGTTTCAAGCGGTACGGGAAGATGGTCGCGGTGAGGACGATGTTCTGCTGACTGGCCTATTTCAAGCCGATGACGCTTACCTGTTGCCGATGATCACCGGTCAAGGCATGACCGCATCGGTCCGCAGCGCGACGACCGATGTCTTTGGACAGCATCAAACGGCCAACATCATCTTTGATCGTTATGCCACCGTCGAGTCGCTGGGTGTCGGCGGCGTGCTGGATTTTCTGCGTGTTTACAACCTGTCGGTTTCCGAAGCGCAGGTCGTATCAAGTCATTTGCCGGTCTTCGCCGAATTCTCGCCGATCGAAGGTGGCATGGCTGACGATGCGTCGCCGGTCAGTTTGCGTTGAGCAGGGTCTTACGTTGATCAGGGCCTGACGTTGATCAGGGTCTTGCGTTGATCAGGGCTGTTTTGCGTGGATCACGGGTTTGTTGATTACGGGATCAACCAGCTGACGTTGGTGAGACTTCCGTCGTCCGCGTATTGCAACCCGGCGCGCACGTGACCATCACGCCTGAGGTAGAGCACATCGACATGCTGGGCACGCAGGCGAAGGATGCCAAAGTAACGACCATCGGACGTGTCGATGGACGCGATTTCGTTTTGGTTAGGAGGCTTTGGGCCGCTCCATTTTGATCCGGGCGGCGACTGACTGAGATAGTCGCTTCTCTGGGGAACCGGAATTGATTGCCAGACGCTTTCGATCTCATCACCTGACGTGATCAGGTGGCAACTGCCGCTGATGCGGAATTGAACCCGACTGCCTCGATCCCAAAAAAGCCATTGCCCCACCGAGTTGGATTCGACGTGCTTTGCCTTTTGGCTTCGCCGGTCGGTGAACAAGTCAAGTGAACGGGTTTCCCGATCACTACGACGCAGCACAACCATGCGAGCAGTTGGTTGCACCGGAGTGGTGCCTGGCGGATCACCATGCTCTTTGCTGATGAAGGTTCCGCTAACAAAGGCTCCCACGTGAAAGGGATGTCGTGCTGAGGCGGCACCCGCCGTGATGGTTTGCCAGACCCAGGGGTCCAGCTTGTCGAGCGCACCGGCGGCCGCGATCACGGAATCGAGCGACGCGGAAAGGCTCATTGAGTTTCACCGATGGTCGCGATGAGGATTGCCTGCATCGCTTTGACTTTTTCCGGCATGCGATCGGCAAGGTTTTTCTGCTCACCGGGATCAACACTCAGGTCATACAGCTGTGACTTGGGCCCGCCCGCCGTCGCTGCGATCCGGTTGGGTTTGGAGAAGCCGCCTGAACCCAAACGATCAATCCACTTCCAATCTCCGTCGCGAACGACGTAGTGACCGCGTCCCGACCGCATGACCCATTGTTGTCGCTCTTGTGTCGGTGCGTTGTCGCGATTGAGTAGCGCAGGCAGGAAACTGATGCTGTCCACGTTTGCATCGTCGGCTATCCCGATGCCGAATAGGTCGGCGAAGGTCGCTAAGAAATCGGTGAAGCAAATGAGTTGATTACTTGTTGAGCCCGGCTCAATGCGATTAGGCCATCGCACGATCGTTGGCATGCGATGGCCGGCCTCCCACGCGTCGGCCTTCATGCCACGCCACGGTCCGTCGCTGTCGTGTCCCGTTCGCTGGACATCTTCGTCGTACCATACCGGTCCGTTGTCGCTGGAAAAGATGACCAGTGCGTTGTCATCCATGTCATGCTGTTGCAAACGATCGAGGATTTGGCCAACGACGCCATCTACCATGGCAACGAAGTCACCGTACAGCGGGACTCGGCTTGAATTGAGATAGAGTTCCGACGGTAGCCACGGTGTGTGGGGTGCCGGCAGAGCCACATAAAGCATCAGCGGCTGCGCTGTTTGAGCACCCGCGTGCTCATCGATGATCCGCGTGGCCTCATCGGCAAACGTCGGCAGCACGTCGTGAAGATCCAGATTGGGTGCGATGCCACCAGCACGCCAAAACTCACCTTGAATCGGGGACCAATTTGGGCTCGCATTGGCGTCGATCTGCTCGGTGGGTGGTTCAACGGCTCGGTCGCCTCGAATGTAAAAATATGGCGGAATATCGGTGCTGGCTCGAATGCCGAAAAACGAATCAAAACCCACATCGACGGGTCCACCAGGCAGGACTTGATCGTAGCCATTTTCTTCAAAGCCCAGATGCCACTTCCCGACCATGGCCGTGCGATAGCCCGCCTCGCGGCAAAGCGAAGCGATCGTGGTTTGTTCAGCCCCGATCAAAGCGTGTTCTTTCCATCGGTTCACGTCGATCCGAAACGGGTACTGTCCCGTCATCAATCCATAACGCGACATGTGACATAGTGGGCCGGGTGCGTGAGCGTCGGTCAGCCGCATTGATTGGAGAGCGAACGCGTCCAGCGCCGGCGTGGCAATCTTCGAGTTCGCGTTGAAACTCGACAAATCGCCGTAGCCCAAGTCATCGACCAGAACAATCACAATGTGCGGCCGTTCGGCTGGCACCGACCGTTCGGCGGCTTGAAGATGCTCTCGCGTGGGCATCCACGTGATGCAAATGAGAAGCAAAACGTTAACCGGCCAGCTGAGCGGCAAAGTCGTCTTCCGAGGCGTCTGAATCAAGCGTTTGGCAATAATCACG
>JBCCJB010000419.1:0-3714 GCA_039028015.1 Planctomycetota bacterium | reverse complement strand
TCGCTTTGTTTCATAACCCACTGAGTTGAAATCGTGTTTTGAAGTTGCTCAGACGATCGCCTTGCTATCGTGCCAATTGGATTACACGTGACGTCCGAAAGTCTGTCAAAATTTTCACGAATTTTTCAGTCCAGTAATCCCTCGCTGAACGCGCGCAGTCGTCGCATGATCCGCGACTTAGCGAGGTAGACCTGGTTCAAATTGATCCCCAACTCTTGTGAAACGTCCACTGCCGTTCGCTGCTCAATCATTTGCATCCAGAACGAACGCCAGTCCCGCTCAGCAAATTCGCCTTGAATCAATTTGAGCGAACGTTTTGCCACGTAACTGGCAAATTCCGCATCGTCAAAGAATTCGACCGCCTGTTCGGGCGATGCTTGTCGATCGATGACCGCATCCTTTCCGACATCAGGGCGTTTGGACTCGTTGCGTAAGAAATTCTTGACTCGGTTCGACGTGATGGTCTTCAGCCAAGCACGGAACGATCCACCCTGCTGATAACGAAACTTTGGCAGCTCCACCAGCAACGTGGCAAAAACATCCTGCATCAAGTCCTCCGCCGCCGCATGTCCAAGACCTTGTCGCCGCGACCAGCGATATAGCAGAGGTCCGTAAAGATCGACGAAGTGCTCCCACGCGACGTCGTCCGCCGGATCCTGAACCCGAGCCAGCAGCGTGACAGATGTTGAGGCTGATTGACTCACTCGTTGGTCACTAATCAAGACTCTGTTTGATAAGAAATCGGTTCGCGTGTCGATTGAACATTCACATCGGCGTTCTTGTTCGAACCGACATGATCAAGACGAGGTCTTGGTCGATGGTTGTGAGGTGATCAAGATCACCCAATCTTGGCCAATGTCATCCTCGTCTATGTCGTGCGTTGGTTGTCCCAATGAAACCTGCCCCGGTCCGGATACGGTTTCAATGCTGCCCGACTTGAGATTCCCACCACGTTTCGGATCCAGCCACTGAATTGAAAACGGGATCGAGAATCCTTCCAGATCCAATTGTGTCGACTCACCTTTGGGGAGGTAGATCGCATAGACCTCACCCGGTTTGGCATAACAGTAATCGGACTCATTGCTTGTCAGCTGATCCGCCGATGTCATTTCCCAGTAGGGCAGGTGATCGCTGAAAAACTGCGTCGCGATGGTCGTTTGTCGCCACATTTGCTCTCGTTGCCGCCAATCTTCGCAATTCAAATCATTGTGTGGATAGCGAGCACCAAAATACCACTCCACACCGCTGGCTCCCGCTAGTAACGCACCCCAAAGCACATCTTTGCGCAGACCGTCGTGGTTGGGATCGACCGAGTCAGGAACCACACCGGTATCCCACTTACCAATCTCGTCCATTCCGATCATCCATGTCCTTCCCGCATCGCGACTGCGTCTTTGCCAATCGAGCAAATGTGCGTGCACATCTTCCGGTCGACTGACTTGAAACGCCAAACCGTCCAGTGGTTTGTGACCTAGCAAACCAGCCAATACCTCTTCTTTGCTTTTTGCCGTCGCATGCGTGTGGATCACGACCGGATGCTGATAGGGATCATTTGCTTTGAGGTATGACGCCATCGCTTTTTGCTGATCATTGGTTTGTCCATCCGGTGAGAAATCCGCTGGGCCATTCTCTTCGCCAAGATTCCAAATCAAGCCAGGATGATGGGCAAACCGAGCGATCATCTCTTGGTAATAAAGTTGTCGCAGTCGGCCTGTCTCACCACCATCGAGCAACTTTTCGTTCTCGGTTTCCTGAAGGACCACATGCATCGCCATACCGCGCGCCTGCATATGCTGAAAAACGATCTCCCATTGGTCGAGCTTGCTGCAATCAAAACGAGTCAGCTCATCGGGTGAAACGTACGGCCAAACATCATTCCCATCGCCCCCGATATTCATCGTCAAAAAATAGAGCACGTTCAGACCCATCGAGCTCAGATAATTGACGCCGCCGATGATGGCTTTCCCGCGATCGTCCCGCCATATCGGGTCGCCCGGTGACCAGTCTTTGACGTGACTGGGATATCGATGAATGTCTGTTGGCGGTGCGGCTTCTCCGTTACGAGCTTCAGCTTTGATTCGATAGGTCCCATCGAAATCAGCAAACGCCAGGAAGTTTTCCGGACTGCCACAGCCTCCCTTGATCCAATGACCACCGCCCGTCAGCGCAAAATGTCGATCGGTGGCTTTCAAAAAGCCTCGCGTGCGAAAATCCGCCGAACGGCTATCAACTTCAGACACACGGATGTTCCCGCGACAGTCTTCGATGGGCACCAGTTCGCCTTCATCGACATTTTGCGAGATAGCGATGTCGGATCCCGATCGCAGCGATGCTTCGTAGGTCCAGTTGCCGACCTTGTCTGGGGCGAAGCGGACTTTCCAAATCGAACCACTGTCGGCACCCGAATTCGCGGCGTTGCCGTCGGCAGCATAAAAACCACGAATCAATTTGGCACTACCGTTCTCGTGCTCGAATCGAACCTGCAACCGATAGTCCGTGAACGGATTGGTCGCGTCCAACTCGCTGGTCATTGGACCGGCAAATGCCAAGTCGACGGTATGCCACAACGCTGCTTCGATGGAGTTCGTGTCGTCACTTGCAACTTTGGCCGAAGCATCAGGCAGCTTTAGTCGCTCGAGTGTCGTTAACTCAGGCCCGCCGCCGCGATTCCCGCTGCCCGAAGCCGTATAGACGTGATCGCCAATGACAGCGAATCCGGAACCATGGCGTCCTCGATTGAGCTTTGGCCAATTTCGCCACGTTTGACTGGCGGTATCGAATGCTTCGACCTCGTCGTGCGCTGGTTTTTGCGTCGCGCTTTCACCGCCGCCCACAACGATCTCATGATTCCAAGCCAAGGCCATGTTGCCAGCACGCGGGGTCGGGATCTCGAGCTCGTTGCGTGTTGGGAGCCACTGATTGGTTTTCAGATCGTAAACATCAACGGGTTGAACCGTTAAGGCAAAACTCTGTTTGGTCGCCTGCGAGGTGGTTCGCCCGGCGAGAGCGTACAGCTTGTGATCATGCACAACGGCTTGAAAGTGGTCGCGAGCATGAGGCGCGTCGTCCAGAACATCCCACTGACCGGTCTTAGGATCGTAACGGTCCAACCACGGCTGATAGCCATCGACGTGACCATTGGTGATTCCACCGACGAGGTAAATTTTGCCATCGTAAACCACCGCACCGGCACCACCGCGACGCCGCGATTCGGGAATGGAATGAACAAATTCGAACGTGTCGGTTTTTGGGTGATACACCACCACTTTTTCAAGCGGGGTTTCGCGTGGGAACCGACCGGTCATCGCGCCCATCAAGTAGATCGAGTCGTCAACCACAACCGCTTGAAAATGATGCAGCTCCAGTGGCGTCTTTGATCGGGCGGTCCAACGGTTCGACACAGGGTCATAGACGTCCACCGGATTGATGCGTCGGCCGCCGAGTAAGAACAGCTTGTTTTCGAAAGCCACCAGACTTGCCTCGTGTCGGGCCGTTGGTTTGCCAACCGTATCGACCGTTTCCCACGCCCATTGAGCACGCAATGTCGCGTGAAACACCAGGAACGACAGCAATCCAATCAAAAAACGTAGTTGCTTCACGCGGTTGACTCACAAACAAATGGGGAAATATTTGGACAACGCCACTTTGGATGGAAAACACGGTGGTTCATGGCATTACCGAGCGTATTAGCCGTCTTGGCGCTAGCCACGGTTC
>JBCCJB010000418.1:0-3769 GCA_039028015.1 Planctomycetota bacterium | reverse complement strand
GCAGTTCTCAACCTTAAGCGACCGCACCCTTTCACGCTGCTACGACATAAACCGGTTGCAGCGGAAAACGATGTCGCAGGTCGGCAGACAGCTTTTCGTAACAGTCCACAAACAAGTTCACTCACCGATCCGCATTAATCAAAACAAGACTTGCGTTGTTCTGGTCTGTGTGTCGTGCGTCGGTTGAAAACCCGCCGGGACTGACAAGCACTCGCTTCTCACCTTGGCTTAGTGTGCTGCGAAAAGCGAAGCGATGACAAACGACTCATTGAGCGTGCGTCTTACGGGCAAAAATCAAAAAGTGCCACGCTTGGACGTCGAAAAACACCCGTCGTGACACTCGGTGCCACAAAACGTGATGGGCGATACAGAATTCGAATCTGTGACCTCTACGATGTCAACGTAGCGCTCTAACCAACTGAGCTAATCGCCCGTGAAGATGCGGTGTTTCTTCAGCGGAGATGCAGTGTGGGAAGGGGCACGCGGTTCGTCAAGACAGGTGCTGGTTGAACGCCGCTGCCCTTGAGCGAACCGGTAAATGCGTCAAATTTCATCGTTTCAGTGTTGACGGGACCCCCTTTCCGGCCGGATACTTTCCGATGTAGGCGAAACAGGGCTTGACGAGGAAGATTCGTCTTCCACCCACTCACGCCCTGCATTTGGTTGCGTTGGATACGTACACTGTTTTTGCAAGCTACGATTTACGCGAGGCCCGCTCTGATTATCTGGATCCATTCGGTTGCTGACGGGCATGATTCGCACTGACTCAAACCCCATTTGCACCGGAACGCCCTCCGGACGGAGACGATTGCTTTAGTGGCATTGGCACGACGAAACGTTCAACCGGACACTCGCGACTCAACCCGCATTAACACACAAATTCGAATTTCCCCCATTCGAGTCGTCAGCGAAGAGGGGGAGCAGCTGGGCATTATTCCAACTGAGCAGGCCCTCGAACGCGCTCGAGATGCTGGCTTAGACCTGGTCGAAGTCGCTCCCAATGAGCGGCCTCCCGTTTGCCGAATCATGGATTACGGCAAGTTCAAGTACGACAAAAACAAGAAGAAAAACTCGGGCTCGTCGCATACCAAGACCAAGGAAATTCGTCTGCGACCCAAAACAGGCGATGAGGACATCCGCACCAAGGTCCGGCAGGCCGAAAAATTCCTGGAGCACAAGGACAAGGTCCAGGTCAGCGTGCTATTCCGGGGCCGCGAGATGGCTCACATTGAAGAGGGCCGCAAGGTGATGGAACAAGTCATCGAGATTTTGAGCGAAGTCGGCAAGGTTGAAACCAAACCACAGCAGCACGGCCGTCGCATGATCTGCATGATCGCCCCGAAGTAAGGCGAACAAGTGCCCTCAGCCTGCATGACGGACGTCGAAGTCCGTCATAGACCGGCTAACTCTGACGGACGTGGAAATCCGTCGACGTGCTTACTTTGAGGCCTAGCTGGCGACCTTGGCTTTGGTGCGAGCTTCACGCAATCCACGACTCAAAATGTCGCGCAACATCGGTGAAAAATCCTCGTACTTGGTGCGATCGGGCGAGCCGTTGCTGAACTGGTAAATCGCATCGCGTGGCTTGACGCCCAACGCAATCAACGAACTGCTCACCGTTCCGTAATCGCCGTTACGGACCACCATGCCGGGACGACCACCGCCGACCGGGCCCCGCGCGAAAACTTTACTTGCCACCGCGAGGAACTTGACGGGCGAGTCGAGTGTCTGAAGCGTCAGCAAGCGACGAGCCAGTTGAACGCGACCATCATCGGGATCATTCAGGTTGCGTGCCCCGATAATGTTGAGACCTTCCTGCAATTCGACGACCTCTTGGCGATCATCGGCATGAATGGCGTAACCCGCCTTGGCATCGGCCACGATAATGTTGCAGCCCTCGTAGCGATTCTTGGCGAATTCCTGATGAGCTTTTTCGAGCGCCTTTCGCGACGAATGACATCGCAGCAAATCCATCGCCAACGAGCCTCGAGAACGCTGGCCGAACAGCGGTGTCGACGTCGCCCGATTGGTCAAGCCGACAAACAACCCATTTTGATTCACACCCAACCACGTGCCGCCTGCCTTTTGGTCAATGCCGCACAGCACTCGAGGCTTACCGGATTGAATCGAAGGGGTCTGACTCGGACGGTCGACATACTCTTCGCGATTCGCGGCAACCAAAATGGGGCTTTCGGGTACCAAACGATACTGAACGGCAAGTAAGCACATCAGGGCGTAATCCAACTTTCAAAAATCGGTGTGAGGTAGTCCCACGTCTCGCAACTGCACCTGCATCCTCAACACCCCCCAGTAGGGCAGTGTGCGTTTCGTGTGCCGCTAATGTAGCTGCGTCAACATCGACACCCCACCCCTTATTGGGTGGGTCGCAACGGATTTGTGTGGAGACTGCAACAGATTTATTGGTTCCGATCCCTTGCTTGGGCCAAATGAATGGGCAAAACACGGCCGGTAGTCGCGTTAGTCGCCAGGGACAACGAACGCAGGGTCGGTCCAAACCTGAATTGAGCCGAACGAATGCCTACGAGCCGAAGTTAGCATTTGGGATCGTTTGGAGCGCGTGATCAATACCCAGCTCGACATGGTTTTTGAGACATAAGCATCAAAGTCGGCTTGGCGAAATAGCCGAACACCCGTATTCGCCGGCAATCGATACGCGCCGCGAGCCACAAACGTCAGGTATTGAGCGACTTTCGGGGAGTCCGAGTCCGTTTGTGCAAGGAATTCGACGCTGCTCTGTTCAACCAAGCCCGGGTCGATCCAAACGGTCGCTGGTTGGCCGTCGTCGATGGATTGCGAGATCCAAGCAAACGCTTCACGCCAATTTTCATGACGGTGGACCCAGTCACCTCGGCCATGAAGCACCGATGCGGCGGTCCCTTGCGACCACATCAAACCGATGACGAGAAGGACACCAGCAAACGCTGTCCAACGCTTAGGAAGACAACAAGCGGCAAGCATCATCAAGACCGGCAATGCGGCGATCAAATACCGTCGATGCCAAACAGGCACCCAGCCAGTCCATGAGACAAACGCGGCAGCGCTAGTCGCCACAAAAAGCGTCATCAGCATGATCGCAATTGCGATTCGTTGGCGTCTCACCGGCCGCCATACATCACTGATGCCGAGACGGTGCGACTGCCACACGACGGTGATCAATGCAAGCGGCGCGAGCACGATTCCCCAGGGCCAAAGCGACACCAGTTGCGACCAAGAATGCAGCGTGGCGAAATCACGCCACTGCGTCCGCACGGCCCACGTGTCTCTGAGCAACCAAAAACAGACCAACACGATGGCGGCGATTACCGCGATCATGGCAGCTCGAATTGGCGACCAACGAGGTTGACGATGGACGCTGCTGACGACAGCAACGGCGTAACCAATGCCAACGGTGATGATCGATGTCAAATGACAACCGACCGCAAGAATGACTGCGATGGTCGCAACGCTCCACCAGCCCATTTCGCCTTTGAACACCACGGAATGTTGCCAAGGTGATCGCAACAACGAAAGCGAGCTTGATCGGGCGTTGTATTCGGATCCTGCCCGTGAAGTTGATTCCGACTCAGTCGTCGCGGATTCCATCAAACCCGCCAATTCGCGGCCCGTCGCGCGATCGATCGCGTCGATCATGACGACGGTGGCCAGGATGACTCCGCTGTAGGGACGCAGTTCTGTGCCAAAGATGCACCGTCACACAGCGCTCTAACCTGCGCTATGATCACTGTGTAGAGTGTTTCTGAATGGAGGT
>JBCCJB010000417.1:0-3780 GCA_039028015.1 Planctomycetota bacterium | reverse complement strand
GGGCAGGATCCGTACTTGGACACACCTGATTGATAAACGTGATTGGTTGGACGGCATCATTTATTCCGTAGTGGTGGCTTTCAGCCGCCTCCGAAGTTGATCACGGCCCGAAGAACGGCGGCAAGAATCCACCGGTACACAAGTGGCGTTACTCCGTTAGGCAGACGTTCTCAGCCAGCCCATTCCCATATGACTCGGAAACCTACAAATCTCGCCGGACAAACGTTCGGTTCCATCCGCCGTTGACGTTGATGGTCTGTCCGGTCAGAAACGTGTTGTCCGAATCACTCAGATAAACTGCCGCAGCGGCAACATCCTGGGGCGTTCCCCATCGCCTCATCAGCGCTTGCGATTTGGCTCGCTGGTCCCAGTAACCATCCGCCTCTTCGCCCCACGACGTTTGAATCCAACCTGGCGCGATGGTGTTCACCCGAACGTCTGGTGCGAGCGTTTGCGCAAGTCCATTGGCAAACGACATCACAGCGGCCTTGATTGGTCCAAACATCATACCCGCGTCACCTTCCATGCCCGCGCTGGTTGACGCTTGGTCCCAGCCAATGAACGTCATGCTGGGCGGCTTTGTGGCATCGTTTTGATTGGCTAAGCGTTGTCCGACTTGACGGGCCAGTCGAAACGTTCCGACGGCGTCCACTTGCCACAAGTGTTGGAGCTTGGTTTCGAAGTCCCACTGGGCGGCATCCCCGGTCAGGACGTCCGCGCCAGCATTGTTGATCCACGTGGCGATCGTGCCGAGTTGGGCAAATGCGTTGGTTGCCAGTCGATCCACATCACTTGCGATGGACAGATCGGCTTGTATGGTTTCGACGCGACCGAGATGGTTCGCCGATATCGACTCGGCGGTGTTGGCAGCGCCGTCATGATTGCGACAGTAATGGATCAGCATGTCAGCATCCGGTCGAGCGGAAGCCAACGCCGTGGCAATGGCTCGACCGATCCCGCCGCTGGCCCCGGTGACAACAATTCCGCTCATGCGTTGGGCTTGGTTTCCGACGCAGCTGGTAGCGATTCTGTCTCAATTGATTGCGAATTTGGCGAGTCAGCTGCTTTCGTGTGCTCTTGATTGCCACGGTTTTCGCTCGCCTTCGATGCGGCCGCGTTTTCCGTCGATGACAATCCCATCTTGGCGACACGTCGGTTGGCCAATTTGCGAGCGTACGTTTGCATGTCGACTTGAGCATCCTGCTCATCGACGATTTCCAAACCGAGCAGCGTTTCCATGACATCTTCCAGTGTCACGATTCCAACCACGCTTCCGTACTGATCCTGAACGATGGCAACGTGATCACGGTTTTCAAGTAAACGCTCAAGCAACTTCGATAGCGAAAGCGTTGATGAAACGATTGGCAGCGTCCGTGAGAAATCCGACAACGTTTGCTGATCTTCATTACGTGCGTGGGCCAATAGCAGATCATTCTTCAATACAAAGCCAACCGCGTCGTCTAATTGATCGCGATAGATGGGAATGCGTGACACGGGCACATCGGACGCGTTCGAAAAAAGCTCGCTGACGGTGGTGGAATCGGGATACGCAATCACGACGACGCGAGGCGTCATGACGTCGGTGACCAACAGCGACGGCATCCGCATCAACGATCGGAACACGCGTGACTCATGAGTGTCCAGCACACCTTGCTGGGCACCGATCTCTGCCATTGCGGTAAGCTCGTCACGTGTCAACGCATGACCGGCCTTGCCACCCGAGAGAAGCTTGGTCATCAATTCGCTCAGCCAAACTAGTGGGTACAGCAGGATGATCAGCCAATTGACTGTCGTGGCCATGATCGGCCCCAATGCCCGCCAATACAACGCGCCGATTGTCTTGGGAATGATTTCGCTAAAAATCAAAATCAACAATGTCATCACGGCGCTGGCAATGCCAACGTAGTGGCTGCCGCCGATCTTACCGGCCTCCGCGCCGACTCCCGCCGCACCGATCGTATGCGCGATCGTGTTTAAGCTCAGGATTGCGGCAAGCGGACGATCAATGTTGGCTTTGAGTGAACGTAACGTCTCGGCCATCTTGGGCCGCGACTCTTTCAGTGTGGCGATGAATGATGGCGTGATCGACAGCAACACCGCTTCGGCGACGCTGCAATAAAACGAGAACCCAATCGCAAGAAATAAGTACAGCAGGAGGAGAGACAACATCGCTGAGCTGCTAATTCGCTGGTTGGTTCGAGCGCGGGTTGGTTCACAAGCTGAATATGAGCCAAGATCGTTGACGCGTTTTGTCAGCGAATCATAACAGAATCGGTGTCTTGATCAGCGTGGCATAGATTTATCGAGTTGGATCGCGTGGCAGCAAGACACGATGCAGCAAAACACGATGCAGCAAAACACAATATGGCATTCCATAAATCTTGACGGTGTCCGATGCTGACTAAGCCAGTCCGTGTTCCATGCCGCAGCTCAATCTCATCTTGCCCAACCGCTTTTCTTTGCTGTTGACCTCACCTGGACTTGGGACGGGCATTGCTTGCGGAATCGCATCAGCGATTTTTTACACTTTGTCCAACATCGCGCTTCGTCAGGCGACCAGTGTTGATCCGTTCTTCGTTGCCGCGATCAAAGCCGCTCCCACGGTGCTGTGCCTCGCACCGGTGTTCCTGGTGCAGCGTTGGAAATACCGAGATGCAAAGTCGGCATCGATCACCCATTCATGGTCCGCTGCGATCCGATTCGCGGGTGTTTCGCTGGTTGGACAAGTTGTCGGCAACGGTGCTTTTCAGATTGCGTTGGGCAGCATTGGTTTGGCCGCAAGCGTTCCGATCGCGATGGGCACCCTGTTGATTGGCGGAGCGATTTTAGGGCGTTTGTTTTTGGGCGAGCCGGTCAATGCCACCAAGATCGTGTCGATTGCCATGCTTGTGATCGCTGTTGTTGTCTTGACGCAGTCGCAAGCCAACAACGCAGACAGCATCGCGCAAGATCCAAAGCAAGGTGTTGATTCGCAGTGGAGTGTGCTCAACGCTCCGCCGTGGGTTGGCGCCGCCTGCGCGATCGCGTGCGGTGCCGCGTACGCCTTTTTCAGCAGTCAGATGCGGAAGTTCATGCAGCAAGGCATGCCCGCCTTTGGTGCCATGTGGATCAGCGGTGTCGTTGGAACCGTGGCATTGTGGGCGATCACCATTTCGCGCGACGGTTTCGAGCCAATGCAGACCGCCGATGCATCGCAGTGGCGAGCCATGATTGCCGCGGGGATTTTTAATTTCGTGGCATTTTTGGCCATCTCGACCGCCTTGCGTGTGTTGCCCGTCGTGGCGGTCCATCTGCTCAACGCGTCTCAGGTTGCGATGGCGGCGACGGCTGGGGTCGTGATGTTTCACGAGGCCGTGACGGGGCGGCTGATTGTCGGTCTGGCTCTCACTATGGCAGGTCTGTTGGTTTTGACAGCACCGATCGTGATTCAAAAATGGGATCGCCGATAAGACGGTTTCCCGCGTGCCGCGTTGGGAGGGTTTCGATTCAATTCTCAGCAAGGCACAACCGATACAGACCGAAGGACGGTTTCCATCGGAACTATCGGTTCCAACGGCAATTCGAGAATGCTTCTTTGTCGCTCGCACCTTGGATCACACCCCGTGCTGCAGATTCTTCGGCTGTTTTTGTCTCGACTTGTGGCCCAGGCTTCTCGGCAACGCGCGCTAGCATCGAACGTTGTCGTCGTTGTGTTTGCAATCGGCGTGTTTGCAATCAGCACCGCTTGCGAGTTGATCTCGGGATCCGCCGCCGCTGATGAGTGGTCGACGCCCATCGTCG
>JBCCJB010000416.1:0-3803 GCA_039028015.1 Planctomycetota bacterium | reverse complement strand
CCGACGCGCGTTACAACTTGGGTGTGGCATGGATGCATCGAGGCGTGCCCTTAGCCCAGGCACAGCCGCAAGAGGCAATTGTTTGTTTTGAAAAGGCCCGACAATGGTTTGACGGTTCGCTAAGGCTTGATCGTGACGCCGTTGATTCGCAAGCAAATCGTCGTTTAGTCATTCGTTGGATTGATCAGCTCAAGCGTCAGCAGGAACCGCCTTCGGAGTCAGATCAGTCGAATGAATCCGATGATTCAGATCAACAGCAAGATTCAAAAATGAATGACAACCCAAACGACGAGCAAGCCAATCAGGATAAAGAGGGTGAGCAGAGCGATGGCAATCAACGCGATCCGAATCAGCGTGACGGAGATCGAAGCGAGGATACGCAGCCGGAAGACTCACCGGATGAAAATCCCAATCAAAACGCGCCCAATCAATCAGACGCTCATCAATCAGAATCTGAGCAAAAAGGGGATCAAGATAGCGACGCCTCGGCACAGGAAGAGCAAGACGATCGGCAAGAACAAGCAGACCAACAGCAACAACAACAGCAGCAACAGCAACAGCAATCACAATCCACGCCACCAAACATGACCGACGATGCCGCATCCGATTCGAACACGCCATCAGACGATGCAACGTCTCAATCGTCATCAATCGATTCAACCAACATCAACATGTCTGAGGTGCCCCTAAGTCGCCAGGAAGCCATGAAAATGTTGCAGGCCGTGCGAGACCGAAATTTGCTAAGACGTTTGCGGTTAAGGCAACGCGAAGAGTCGCGACCCATGTCCGTTCCAAAGGATTGGTAAATGACAAAATTTCAATTTTGGAAACGATCGATTGGCTGGTGCTTCCTCGTCATCGCGATGTCACCAAGCCTCACCTGGGCACAAGATGATGCGACATTCGACTTGCGGCTTTCTGCTTCGGAGGCCTACGTCGGTCAATCGATCGACCTGATCCTTTCGCTCAACAATGGTGACCTGGACCAGCCGATTACGTTTCCGAATATCGACGGACTTGAAATCGATCCGACACCATCGATCTCGCAACAATCGAGTGTGTTGATTGTCGGCAACGGACAACAACGCGTCCGTCGCGCCGTCACGCGACGTTATCGGGTCACACCGTTCGCAGATGGCACCTTCACGATTCCATCACTGCAGATCTCGATCGATGGGCGTCGGGTCATCACGGAATCAATGTCGTTGACCGCAAAGATAAGCGAGACAGGAGATCTGCTGGACGTCCGTG
This sequence comes from Planctomycetota bacterium, assembly GCA_039028015.1. Lineage (GTDB taxonomy): Bacteria > Planctomycetota > Planctomycetia > Pirellulales > Pirellulaceae > Rhodopirellula. The sequence goes on along the minus strand of JBCCJB010000416.1, from coordinate 2,552 downwards.
TCTCGGGGAACATGCAACAAGTCTTCGTGGGCCAAACGCTGCAATTGACGCTCACCATTTGGGTGCAACCGTTTGAGGATGAAGCTCGTGGCATCCGGCTCAGCCCCGCCGACATGTGGCAATGCCTGTCGGAGAACTGTCGCTGGGGGATTTTTGAGGATGCGATCACCCAAACGCGGCAAAACCGCGAGCTACCCGGCGGTGCGTTGGTGCGTCGACTCGGTGAGGATGGCCAATCCGCCGAATACTACGAGTTTGAATTGGTCTCGACCGTCACGCCAATCAAAGTTGGTGGCCTCGATGCCTCAGACATTCAAATCGTGATGGAGTATCCGGTTGAGTTGCAGAATCGCCGCGATCCGATGGCCGATTTTTTCGGCTCTTCGATTTTTGGCAATCGATCACCCTTTGGTGGCAGCCGGGATGCTTTAGTGATTGCAAAGACGCGTCCGATCGTGGCGTTAGTCAAGGTCGACGAAACCACGATCAAACCGATTCCGCTGGAAGGTCGACCGGCGAACTTTCGCGGTGCCGTGGGAAGCTTTGACATTGAAACCAACGTGCCAAAGCAAACGGTCGAGGTTGATGAACCGATTACGCTGACCATCGCCATCTCCGGCGACGGTGAGCTTGACGGTGTCCAGTTGCCGCAACTGAGCGACGATCCAAATTGGCAACAGCATTTTCAAATCACCTCTTCTTTGGCGGCAGGGTTTGTTCGCAACCAAACCAAATTCTTCAACGTGACGGTGCAAGCCAAGAACGAGAAAGTGGATCAAATCCCGCCGGTCGCCTTTAGTTATTTCGACCCGGAGTCAGAGACCTTTCAAACAGTAGAGAGCGAGCCAATCGCAATTGAGGTCACAGCTGGCGAAACGCTTTCCCTGAGTGACGTGGTGACGTCAAACGGGTCTGTCGCGGCCCCCGTCCCGAGTGATGATCCAGTCGCAGCGGAAGGTGCACAAGCGAATTCCGACACAGCCGAGCCGACTATGCAACTACAAGTCGTCGATGCCGTCGATTTACCCGATGCCCTATTGGTTCGGTCGTTGCGGGCCAAAGGTGACGAACTTCACATCAATGCGTTTGAAAAACTGCGATCCAGGACAGCCTTAAAACGCACGGCATTGGTTTTCTTGCTGGTCTGGCTAGCGATGCTCCTTGGTATTGCTCGCAAGCCGCTTCTTGAAATGTGGCGTCGTCGTCGCATTGATGCGTGGGCTGTCCAGGAACTCAACCACGCCAACAACGCGATAACATTCCGCCATGTTGTTGCGAGTTATCTAAAGCGACGCCTTCGCAATGCGTCGCATCCCAATGACAGTATCGCAATTGCGGGTGAGCTTCGTCGTTGCGGAGAATATGAGTTGGCAAGTACTTTCGAGTCGCTCGATCACAAGTGGACGACTTTCGATTCCATGGGTGACAATCGGGATCAAAGCTTTGCCGAAACGCAACATGTCACCGGACGAGCTTCACACAGTGACGAGCTAGTCAAGTTGCAAGAGTCTAGCGGTCGATTGATCCGGGATATTGAAACCGCGCTGATGTCCCAAGCTCGATCTGGCATTCGGCGTGCCGCGGCCATCCTTGGATTGCTGGTGACCATGACGATGGGTCACACCGCAGACGCCGATGATCGAAAAAAGATCACTCAAGACGAACGCAAATTGGCTCAAGTTGCCGCCGACTCGTATGGCAAAGCGATTCAGACACCCAGTGATTCGCAGCAGCTTATTGCGTCACTTGATCACCACCATCGCCTAGTTCAGCGCGGCTACGGAAACGCCAACGCTTGGACTCAAATAGGCAATCTCCATTGGGCCAATGGCAATCCAGTTGTGGCAATCGCCGCATTTAGCCAGGCTTTGACTGAAGACCCGTTCAATCTGGCCGCATCCAAAAATAGCTCCATCGTCAGTCGCCAACTCGATCTAGAAACTGGCGTTCGTCAGCCCGATCGACTGGTTCGTTTCATTGCGTCGTGGCCGTCCGTTCTTGCGGGCATTTGCCTTGTGGCGTTTTGGCTATCGGGATTGGTCACCATCTGGGTCACCGGCCGACGCTGGCTATCACGCCAAACCCGCGATGGGACTTGGCGTCGGCTTTCCGTGATATCTGCAACCGCATGCTGTGTCTTCGCTGCGATCCTTTGGCTATGGGAACCGTCGCGAACGATCACAGCGACCGTACTGTCCGTCGATAGCCAACCACGTGTTGGTGATGGAAACGCATTTGCGATCGCAGCAGGAATCGATCTCCAACCGGGAAATTTGGTCCACATCGTCAATCGACGTTCCGGCTGGAGTCAGATTCAGTTCACCGACGGCACATCGACCCAGCAAGCTTGGTTACCCGACAGCGACCTTTGGATTCACGGTTTGGACGATTCCTCTTCATCATCTCCGCTGAACCAGTCAATGATCAGATCGGCATCATCGTCGTCGGAATCTGTCATCGAATCTGAAGATCGCTCCACACCATCGGAAGATGATGTCACGTCACTGGAGATCTCGGCTGCAATCGGTTCGGGTGAGGCAGCAGCCTGATTT
>JBCCJB010000415.1:0-3821 GCA_039028015.1 Planctomycetota bacterium | reverse complement strand
GTCGCGACTTGGACCGGGACGACGATGTCGCGGCAATCGAGCAATTTGCATCACTGCGTCAGTTCGAGGCGGCTAATCATTCGCTAAATCATTTGCCTTGGCTGCACACAATGTCGGATGAAGAAATTGATCATGAAATCAATGAGACGCACCGGAGAATCGAGACGTCGCTCGGAATGACGCCACTGGGATTTCGCGGCCCCGGCTTTTCCTGTCCGGACGAAGTCTTGCGAATCCTCGCGCGTCGAGGATATGCCTACGACGCGTCGCTGTTCCCGACATCAATGGCACCGATTGCACGAGCGGTGTTCCTGATGCGCACCAAACTCAAAGGTGAACAGCGTGAGAAAGCAAAAAGGCTTTACGGTGGCTTCAATTCGATGCGTCAGCCCAACGAGCCACACCAACGAAGCGTGCCGGAATCAGATTACCGCATCTGGGAGATTCCCGTTTCAGTAATGCCATGGACACGCACGCCAATCCATTTCAGTTACGTCCTGTTTTTAGCAAGCTTCAGCACTCGATTGGCGAAGACCTATTTTCGCGGCGCGCTGGCCATGTGTCGTCGATGGAAAATCGCCCCATCGCTGCTGTTGCATCCGCCTGATTTCATGGGCCGCGACGATGATGATGATCTGGCTTACCTGCCCGGTATGAGCTTGTCGCGAAAATCAAAACTGGATTTCGTTTCGTGGGCGTTGCAACTGTATGTGTCGCGATTCAACGTCGTCACTCTGATCGAGCAAACCAACGCAACGGCGAAGACTGCATTATGATCGACTACGGCAAACACAATATTCTGGGGATCGGTGTCAGCGCGATAGATTATGACTCGGCGGTGCAGCAAATCATGGACGCCGCACAGCAACGAGAATCAATGTCGGTCACGGCACTGGCCGTTCATGGCGTCATGACGGGTGCTCTGGATCGCGAGCACGCCTTCCGCTTGAATCAATTTGATCTGGTGTGTCCCGACGGTCAGCCGGTCCGATGGGCGCTCAATCGATTGCACCGGAGACGTTTTGGCGGACCAACGCTTGAAGATCGGGTGTACGGACCCGAGCTCACACTTCGTCTTTGTCGCGCCGCGGCCAAACACGACGTACCGATTTATTTGTTTGGTGCGACTGATGAAATGCTCAAGCAGTTTGCCAGTAAGTTAACGGCACAGTTTGAAGGACTGCGGATCGCGGGGATGCGTGAGTCCGCCTTTCGGCAAATCTCGCCGGCCGAGCGTGATGCGTTGGCGGAAGAGATTAACGCCAGCGGAGCGGGGATTTGTTTCGTTGGCTTAGGATGCCCGCGTCAGGAAGTTTTCGCGTATGAGATGCGTGATCGATGCCATATGCCGCTGATCGCGGTGGGTGCCGCCTTTGCGTTTCATGCGGGCATGCTCGAACAAGCACCTGCATGGATGCAGGACCGCGGGCTTGAATGGCTGTACCGATTGACGCGCGAACCCGGACGGCTGTGGCGTCGTTACCTTTATCTCAATCCAGCCTATGTTGGTTTGCTAACGCTGCAAAAACTTGGGCTCTTCGCCCGCTGCCCAAATCAAGACCAGCCACCTCGCGAAGAGTTGCTGTTCGGTTAAAGCACTGCAAACCGGCTGATCAACGATTCGGCTTTTCATCTTTGCTGGTGATGGCAAGAACTCCCAACAGCGACCACGCAACGATCCAGCACACGCCGCCGATCGGTGTCACGGCGCCAAGCCAAGGCGTGTTGGTCAGGACGAGCAGGTAAAGGCTGCCCGAAAAAAAGACGATTCCCAGCCCAAACATCGTCACGATCGTTGTTCGCAATCGTGATGCGGTGAATGGTGCTGCGGCGAATGCCAGGATCGCAAGAGCATGAGCCAAATGGTATCGCGCACCCGTGTCGAATTGCGGCAGCCGACGATCAATCGTTTCACCATCGATGCCCATGCCAACCAATCGGTCCTCAAGACCATGGGCGCCAAAAGCACCAATCACAACGGCACTCGCGCCCGCGACTGCGGCAAGCAACATCGTGCCACGATGCATGCTCACTTGACGGCTAACATCCGCTCGAGTGCCACCAGCGACCACCGTGTCGTTTCTTCGTCGACGCGGATCTGATTGACCAGTGTGCCGTTCTGCAGATTCTCTAGCGTCCAACACAAATGTGGCAGATCGATTCGGTACATCGTTGCGCACATGCACACGACCGGACTTAGAAAGTGAATCTCCTGCTCAGGGTGTTCCGCTTTCAAGCGATTAACCAAATGAAGTTCGGTGCCAATCGCCCACTTCGTGCCCGCCGGTGCGTCACGAACCGTTTGGATGATTTTGCCCGTGCTTCCCGACACGTCGGCGATGTCATTCACCTCACGAGGGCATTCCGGATGCACCAGAATTTTTATGCCATCGTGTTGTTCGCGGAATTGATGCACATGTTCGGCACGAAACATCTGGTGCACGCTGCAGTGACCCTTCCACAAAATCACTCGGCTGTCTTCGATCGCCGCATCGGTGTTGCCGCCCATATCAACCGCATAAGGATCCCAGACAGGCATTTGATCCTCAGTAATCCCCATCGTCAGCGACGTGTTGCGGCCCAGATGCTGATCGGGAAAAAAGAACACGCGTCGACCGCGCTGGAATGCCCACTCCAAAACTGCCCGTGCGTTACTGCTGGTGCAGACAATCCCGCCATGCCGGCCGCAAAACGCTTTCAGGCTCGCAGCGCTGTTGATGTACGTGACGGGAATGACTTCATCGGTGTCGATCACCTCGCCCATGTCCTCCCAAGCGGCTTCAACTTGGGCGATTCCCGCCATGTCAGCCATCGAACAACCAGCTGACAAATCAGGCAGATTGACATCAATGCGTCGACCTTCCCGGGCCGCCAAGCGATCCGGCCGGTTGGCCAAAATGTCCGCGGTTTCAGCCATGAAATGCACGCCACAAAACACGATCGTTCGGCACGCATCACTCTTCGCGGCCATTTCGGACAGCTGGTAGCTATCCCCACGCAGATCAGCGTGGGCGATCACCTCATCCTGCTGATAATGATGACCCAGAATCAACAATTGATCGCCAAGCTGCTGCCGCACACCGGTGATCCGTGACTGCAGCTCGTCATTTTCCAGCGATTTGTAGGGTGCCAAGTCCAACGGCTCGATTGCCTTGGACGCTGCCGATTTCTGGGTTGCCGTTTCCGATGTCGCCGTCTTTGACTTTGGCAAACGAATGGGCGTGGTCGCAACGGGGTCGGCAGTTGGCAGCATGCTCATGATGGGAATGCTTCAAACGGAAGGATCAGCATACTCCACTGTGCCGACTTCCGATCAGTGATTAGCACGTTCCATTGTGCTGGGATAAGTTGGTACGCCCAATAATAACTGGGCGATTTCGTAGGTCCGGTGACAACCGGACGATTTGGTAGGCCCAGTGGCAACCGGGTGATGCCGTTTTCGGTTTGAATTTGGCTATCGCCAGCAGGCCTGCACGTCAGCCCGGTTTCACCGGGCCTACGAGTGCCTTGGCCTACAGGTGCCATGGTCTTTGGGTGCCTCGGACACCAACAAGCTGCTTAAAACAGAAGCTTGGTGGCTTACCGGCTCGCAGATTTTACTCCGTCTCAGCTTCGGCTTCACCTGCTGCTGCGGCGACCGCTTCGTCCTCAGACGTCTCTTCCGCCCAGCCACGAGATTCGCCAGAGAAGTCGAGCCGCGTGATCTTGCCCTTCTCGTCCTTGTGAACACCGATCACGATCGTATCGTGACCCTCGAAGGCACCTCGGAGTAGCTCTTCACCCAGCGGATCCTCAATTCGTTGCTCGATCGCTCGACGCAG
>JBCCJB010000414.1:0-3833 GCA_039028015.1 Planctomycetota bacterium | reverse complement strand
GGGTTGGTTCCGATGGAAGGCACGTTCGAGGTGCGGGCCGGCAAAGATGCACCCGATCGTGTTGTGGCATCACGTCTTCAGCCTGGCGGTCCTTCGCAGTCAATCAGCCTCGGTTTGTCTCCGTAATTTGAAATTTTCTTAGCAGGAAAATGTCGTCAATCACTGAGGACGACCGCATGGCTGCGAAAGCGGTCGCGATGCCGCGATCAAAACGATCGCTGATTGGCTTTGGCATCGCCTCGGCGATTCTCTGGTTGGGCGGTGGCGTTCTAACGGGATTTGGGCTTGGTCCCTGGTATGAGTCGTTGGACTTTCCACCGTTTCAACCGCCGGGATGGGTGTTCACGCCAGCGTGGCTGATCATTTTATCGCTGTTGGCCGTCGCGACTCATCAAGTTGTTCAGTGCAGTCGGCAAGCAACCGGTGGTATGACCGATGCCATGATGATCCGACGTGGCCAGTTTGCGATGATGCTTTATGGCGTTCAGTTTGGGCTAAACCTCGGATGGTCGTTGCTGTTTTTTACGGTGCAACGACCGGACATTGCGTTTTGGGAAATCTTGTTTCTTGACGCAGCCGTGCTGGGCATGATGGTGATCTATTTTCGCATCAGGGCCTCGTCGGGATGGATGCTAGTGCCGTATTTCGCATGGCTGATTTTTGCGACCGCAATCAATGGCTGGATTGCTCAGCACAACGGCCCGTTTCCGATTGCGATGTAGACTCAGAATTGAATCGAGAACTGATAAGCCAAACGCGTTAGCGTCGGGCCTCCGCTGGAGTGCAGGTCGATACTGTTGTCCGCGGCTCACGGCGACGAGTCTCTGCGTTATCCGATCGATTGCTAGTCGTTAAGCAACTCGAAATTGACGTCCAAGATGGGCGAAAGCAATTCCGGATGTTGAATATCATCGCCCACAATGACGCGTCCACCAATGTCCCAACGTTTGTATTGTTGGCGCCAGTATTGTTGACGTTGCTCTTCATTCATGTTGGCGAACGCGATTCTTGTCTGACGCCAAAAGGAAGCGACTTCGGATGATTGGATTGAGACCATTGAATTGAACACAGCTTGATTGTGTTCCAGGTGCCAGCGACCAAACCAAGATCGACGTTGACTGATTTCGACAGCGAGTAATCGATCGATATGACTTTGGCGTTTCCATTCTGCCGGCCAAAGATCGGTGCCCGCTTGGTTGATTCGTAACCATCGCCCGTTCGTTAGTTCATCAGGTTTGGTTGCGAGATCAGAAAGGAGTTGTTGCTCTTGGGATCGGTTCACAACGGGCAGCAAGTTGTGATGGGCAAACATCATGTCCATCACCAAGATCAGGCCAATCCAAGCTGGACGACGTGGCAAGCGGTGGGCGATCACCAAACCCAACGCCACCGGAACTCCGTGCACAACGACAATGCGATAGGTCGACAAAATGGCGGGCCACTGCAATGGTCCCCAAAACGTATCGGCGAGTGTCAATCCGTTGTCTCGGATTTGTTGCTCGTACCATCCTGGAAACAACACGGTCGCGATCACGACAACGAGTAAGAGCCAAATCCAACGAGCGCGCTGGAATGTTGATGGTCGACGCTGCAGGAGTTCAAACCCGCGAGCGGTGGCGATCGCAAGGGCCAGCATCGTTAGCGGCAACCACTTTGATGGATAACGCAACGCGTCATAGCCGGGCACGAATATGCGAAGGAACCATGTTGGCCCACCAAACGCTGAGGGCAACGGTGACTGCAGTCCGGGAATGAGATTCAGAAAGTACGCCGGCCCATAACCGCCCATGGCACCGGTGAAAGACAATAACAAGACGACCGACCACATCCGATCGCGACGCGTCAGACGTCGACGGCGTGTCGCCCTCAATGCAAGCACCAAGATGGCCAGACAGGCACCCGCGCCGGCGTACACGCTGGGTGTCCAGAGCGCGTCTTCCGACCGCACTTGCCCACCGGCAAATAGCGCTCGATCCCATCGATCGTTGATTGGCCAGGGCGTTCCGAACAGATTCGGCAAGAAGAGTTCGCTGATACGCCACGGTGACAGCGAATACGCATACGCCTCCGCATCGCTTATTTGATTGGCAACGCGATCACTCTGCCAAGTCCACTGGATCGAAGCAACCAATTGCGGCATCGAAATGACGGCGGCAAGCATGCCGACCATCGCCAGCTTATGTGCTTGTTGTCGCTTTCGGACCCACGGGTCACCGGACGCAAGCATGATCGCAATCAACGTCACGATGGTGAGGAAAGCCAGGTGCGGATCGCCTCCCAAAATCATCATTGCCAGTGCCACCGCGGGGACAATGACGTCGCGTGGCCTCGGGCGGCGATCTCGTTTGGCGAGTGCCGTCATCACGAGTGGCATCCAGGCGGCACCAACCAGGAATGGCGGGTTGGTTCCCAAAAAGAGCACGCCGCCGGACAACGGGTAGACGATACCCGCCAGCGAGGCGGCGACCTTATCAAGGCGAACGCAGCGGGCGCACCACCATGCGGTCCACGATGCGAGGATCAAATGAAAGGTGACGTACCAACCCATCGATTGTTCGATCGGTGCGTCGAAGGCATAAACCAACATCCGGATCGGATAGTAGACCGCCGTGGTCGTTTCACCGGCCAGCGGCATCCCGGCTTGGTCCAACGCATTCCACGGCGGCCGTAAAAACCAACGTGGCAAGTCCGCCAGACGAGCCTGCTGGGCGACAAAGCCATACAGCGGCGTGTAGAAGTGGCTCACGTCACGGAAGGCGAGCCGATCCCGCCCGGTCCACACGGGAAACGAAATGAAAAGAACGCCAACGGTTCCCAGAAACGGAATCAGTTTGGCTGCAACTCGATCACATCGATTGCATCCGCAGCTGATCGGCGCGCTGAAGAATCTCATCAGTCGGGGCCGCGGTTTGTGGCACCAGTTGGACATCGATGATGCGTTCGTCTCGGAGTTCACCCGGCCACAAAGTCTCGCTGACGAAATCGAGTCCCGGCCATTGATACCACGGGGGTTTGATTTTGCGACGAATGACTTCGGTACGGAAGCCATCTTTTTCGATGCGGAACTCGCGAGTGCCGTAATACACAAAACTGCTGGCCGCCGGAGAGGTTCCGATCAATTGATTGTCGACTGAGACGGTTGCACCCGGTGGCGATGTTCGAACAGTCATGCGGCGCCGGACACAACCGACACAGATGAGCAGCATCATGAGCGTTATTGCATTGATTGCCACATCGCGTCGCACGCAGTTTCCTCCAACTGAACCAGAACGTTGGTGCGGGATACCAACTCATGCTGGCTTGGCGATACTGCAAAATAAGGCACCCGGTGGTTTAATCTTTCGGAGGTCCGTCGTACGAGAGGAAAGACGTCCAAGGTGCTCGCTTGCAGAAGTCATTTAGGGTTTTGAGCTGCGAAATAGCGGTCCATCGCGTCCAAAATGCGTTCGCTCGCGCGACCATCGCCGTAGGGGTTGGTGGCTTGAGCCATTGCCGCGTATGCGTCGTCATCACGCAGCAGCTCGCACACACCATCGACTATGCGTTCTTTGATGGGACCGACCAGTTTCACGGTTCCGGCTTCAACGCCTTCAGGACGCTCAGTCGTATCTCGCATCACAAGCACCGGTTTGCCGAGCCCCGGCGCTTCCTCTTGCACACCGCCCGAATCAGTGAGCACCAAATGGCAGGCTCGCATCAGCGTCACAAACGGACGATAGGACTGCGGTGGAATGAGTCGGACGTTTGCAAGGTGATTCAGCATGCGATGAACAGGCTCCTGAACACGCGGATTCAAATGCACCGGATAAATCCAGTGGACATCGGGAAAGGTG
>JBCCJB010000413.1:0-3836 GCA_039028015.1 Planctomycetota bacterium | reverse complement strand
ATTTCCCACTTAGCAGCCACTAACGGTGTTGAGATTGAAAACACGGGGACCGAACCGCTCGTCGGCCTGCGTTACTTCGGCCCCAACGCTCACGCGGATCTACCTCAAGCAGGTAGCTGAGGCGCTGCCGCATTGGGCAGTGGGCACCAAACAATCGACTTGTGGCTTGAGTCAAAGGTTTCTTGCGTCACGGTCCTATTATTAGGAGGGTCAGGCGAAGCGAGGGGGATCGAACAATGGGTTTGCAATTTAAGGAGCTTTGGTTTGGGATGCCAAACAGTGAGACTCGTGCCGTTCGAGTTACCCTCAGGGTGAACCATTTGTTTTCGATCATTCGGTGACCTGCTTCGTTATCTTTGAACCGCTTCGTTATAAGTTCAACAGAGACTTCATGATCGTCGTAAACACACTCTTGTGTGCTGTCAGCATCGCTAGCGCACCTTTGTGTGCCATTCGTTTCTCAAGTTGCTAGATTCGTTGAACGCCAACGTCATCGCTGAGGAAATTGGGAAGCTCGTTGCCGAGATTCAGCGGCACGACCGCCTTTATTATCAGGAAGCTGCGCCGGAGATATCAGATCTCCAATACGACCGCTTGATGGAGCGTCTGCAGCAGCTGGAATCGGATCATCCTGATCTGGCACGTGACGATTCGCCGACGCGACGGGTTGGCGGTGACGTTGTGGATCATTTGGTCTCGGTTCCCCATCGACGACCGATGTTGTCGATCGACAACACGTACAGCCGCGATGAACTGGAATCCGCCCTACGGCGAATCGAGGGTCTTCTCGATCAACCGCCAACTTGGGTGATGGAATACAAGATTGATGGCGTTGCTGGCTCGATTCGTTATGAATCGGGGCGTTTGACGCTGGGACTAACACGCGGCAATGGTGACGTTGGTGATGACATTACCCATAACGTGAGGACCATTCGCGATTTGCCCTTGTCGCTGGCGACGGATCAACCGCCTGAGGTTCTTGAGGTACGCGGCGAGATCTACATGACCGGAGCTGATTTGGCTGATTTGAATGTGCGTCAAATCGATTCCGGCGAAGAACCGTACAAGAACACTCGCAACGTGACCGCGGGCACCGTGCGACTTTTGGATTCGAAAGTGGCTGCATCACGCAAGCTTCGATTCTTTGCCCACGGCAATGGCGAAGTTGATGGTATTAAAAGCACAAATCACGTTGATTTCCTACGCGAAGTCGCCGGGTACGGCATTCCTGTGACACCCAATGCGATTGAGCTATCGAGCATCGATGATGCGCTTGCAGCGGTTGCACAGCTTGAAACCGATTTGCCCGAACTGCCATTTGAAATCGATGGCATTGTTTTCAAAGTCAATTCGTTTTCCGATCGTGAGACACTCGGCGTTCGCAGCAAAAGCCCGCGATGGGTGATCGCCTACAAGTTTGAACGTTACGAAGCGACGACAACACTGCGACAGATCGATGTTCAGGTCGGAAAGACCGGGGCAATCACGCCGGTGGCACACCTGGACCCAGTTGAAATTGCGGATACGACCGTTTCTCGCGCATCGCTCCATAACGCCGACGAAATTGAACGATTGGATGTGCGGGTTGGCGATGTGGTTGTCGTTGAGAAAGCGGGCAAGATCATCCCCAAGGTCGTCCGCGTCGAAAAACATGCACGGACCCGACCGCTCGACAAGTTTGAGTTTCCGACGAGCTGTCCCGAATGCGATGAAGCGCTGACACGAGATGAGGGCGGCGTCTACATTCGATGCGTCAACCCAGCATGCCCTGCGCAGCTGCGACAGCGTTTGATTTACTTCGGAAGTCGCACGGGTATGGATATCGATGGCCTGGGCGAAGAAGTGGTCGATCTGTTGCTGTCTCGCAAGCTAGTCCGTGGGTATGCAGATCTCTATCGCTTGGATGTCACAACGCTGGCCGAACTAACGTGGCCAAAACGACGCAAGGGCAAAGGCGACGAAACGACCGAAGTCCAATTTGGACGCCGGAACGCGGAAAAACTTGTCGCTGGCATCGATGCAAGCCGCCATCGAGGTCTCGCTCGCGTGCTGTCATCGATCAGCATTCGTCACATTGGTCCACGCGTCGCCAAATTAATCACGCAAAAGTATTGGACGCTTGAGAAGCTAATGGCGGCGAGTCGTGATGATCTTGCTGAGATTCACGAGATCGGGGATCGGATTGCCGACAGCCTTGTGGCATTCACAACAAGCGATTTTGGCAAACAGATTTTGGCGGATCTGCAAGCGGTCGGTGTTGATCTGTTTGATGACGAACCCAAAGGGTTATCGGAGGAACAACAGCCACTCGCAGGAAAGACCATCGTGGTGACGGGAACGCTTCAGCATTACAAACGCGATGAAATCAAAGCGAAAATCGAATTGTTAGGAGGACGAGCGGGAAGCAGCGTCAGCAAGAAAACCGACTTCGTGGTGGCGGGTGAAAAAGCGGGTTCAAAACTCGACAAAGCAAAGAAGCTCGGCGTCACAGTGCTAAGTGAAGCGGAATTTCAGCAGCAGTTCGAAACGTCGGTTTGAAACGCTTGCTCGTCCGGAGTTGTGTTGTGTGCCACCACCAACGCATTTTGGATATCAATGCGTTTGGATCGCCCGCATACACGTTGCAGAGTTTACTAATCGTGACCCACACTCGATTGCCTCATACCCATGAAACGTGACTTCAAACAGTTTGATGTATCGCCTTTTGGATTGGCTTTCATCATCCTGCTGTGCACCTCTTTGCCAGCATCGGTCTTGGCAAGCGAACCGCCACCCAATGTGGTCATCGTCCTATGCGATGATCTGGGGTATGGCGATTTGGGTTGCTATGGGCATCCAATCATTCGAACGCCTCATTTGGATCAGCTTGCCGATGATGGAATCCGATTCACGCAGTGTTACGCGGCATCGGCTGTTTGCTCATCATCGCGAGCGGGTCTGCTAACCGGACGTAATCCCAATCGGGATGGCATCTATGATTGGTTACCCAACGGGATTCCGGTGTACTTGAACCCTGACGTTCCCAACATCGCCAGCACGCTCAAATCGGCCGGATATCAAACAGCGTTAGTTGGAAAATGGCATCTTAACGGTTTGTTCAATCAGCCTGAACAACCGCAGCCATCCAAATATGGTTTTGATCACTGGATGGCGACGCAGAACAATGCTTCGCCATCGCACGCCAATCCATCGAACTTTATTCGCAACGGCGTTTCAGTGGGCAGGCTCAATCAGTTCAGCTGTCAGGCCGTCGTCGGTGAAGCCCTGAGCTGGCTGGATAACGTGCAAGCGGATAAACCTTTCTTCCTTCATATTTGCTTTCATGAGCCCCATGAACCGGTTGCAAGTCCCGATGCGATCGTCGCGTCATACCGGAATGCCGCTAAGAACGAAAATCAAGCGCAGTACTTTGCAAACGTGACGAACTTGGATAACGCAGTGGGGAGATTAGTTGACTCGTTGCGCGAACGAGATTTGATTGACAACACGCTGTTGTTTTTTACCAGCGATAATGGTCCCGAAACCCTCAATCGATATCGCAACGCGCGACGCAGCTATGGTGTGACCGGCGGACTGAGAGGCATGAAGTTGCACACCTTCGAAGGCGGCATCCGCGTGCCAGGCATCATGCATTGGCCAGCCCGAATCAAGTCGGGACAGACGATTACCACGCCCATTTCCGCGGTCGATTTATTGCCGACGTTTAAGGACTTGGTTTCTGGCACTGCTGAGGCTGAACCCGATTCTCGCGAGTCATCGCGTCACGGATCGAATGGTGAGAACACATCAATCGAACACGTCCAAAGCGAAGAAATCGTCGATGGTGCGAGTCTTTT
>JBCCJB010000412.1:0-3852 GCA_039028015.1 Planctomycetota bacterium | reverse complement strand
GGGAGGCTGGCTCTTCATTGGAATGCTGGCCATTTTCTTCGTCAGCAGCCTGCTACTTTTTGGCATTTATGCGGCGACGCGGATGGCTGACAAGGAATCCAGCGCGACGATACCGGTTCAGTTTCTGTGGAGCACGGTTTGCTTGCTGGTGATCAGTGGCCTAGTGCATGCCGCCACCCGGACGGTACGCCGATCCCGACGTGGCCGTACGTCGATCTTACTTTCGATCAGTGCGATCGCTGCGATCGTGTTCATGGCGATTCAGTACGAATCGATGATTGACATGTTGGCGGGACCAGCACTGGCTGGCGGCACCGCCAAAGGAATGGTGGGGATGATTGCTGTCTTGGCGTTTCTTCATGCCTTGCATGTTGCCGGTGGCATCATCGCACTCGGCATTGTGTCAGTGCGGTCTTGGTTGGGTCGATATGACCATGAGCGTCATTGGCCGGTCGATTTCGCCGCTCATTATTGGCACTTCTTGGATGTGGTGTGGATTTGCATGCTGGGTAGTTTTTTGTTGACGACGGGTGGGTTCGCTTGATGGTCATCATCGAGGCCGTTTATGAGGGTGAGCTTGGTTGTCAGGCCACACACACGCCAAGTGGCTCAAATCTGCATACCGATGCGCCTATCGACAACGGTGGTCGGGGTGCCAATTTTTCGCCTACGGATCTCGTCGCGACTGCGTTGGGCACGTGCGTGCTGACCATCTTGGGACTCGTCGCCAAACGTCACGATTTGAAGATCGAAGGGACCCGTGTTCGTGTCGAGAAAGAGATGGTGGCGACGCCAGTTCGTCGCATCGGTCGATTGACGACGACGGTGACCTATCCCGCGTCCATCGTGTTGTCAGCATCCGATCGCGATCGAATTGAGTCAGCAGCACGAAAATGTCCGGTCCACGCAAGCTTGCATCCCGACATTGACGCACCGATTGATTTTCACATTGCCGATGCGTGAGATTCTGGTCCGAACGGACTGGTTTGCCGTTTGGTCCGTGATCATACTGTCGCCTGATCATTTGATCTCACGCGTCTTTGACTCTCCACACCCTTTCTATGGCACCGACTGACACCGTCATCACCGGGCTGGGCGTGGTCAGCAGCATAGGGATCGGTCACGAAGCGTTCGCCGAATCGCTCAAATCAGGCCGAAGCGGAATTCGCGATCTTACCCAGTTGCCATCTGATTCTTTCGCGGACATCTGGGTCGGAGATTCTCTCAAACAGTCTCATGGATTAAAGCGGGCACCGTTTCTTGGAATCGGCGGGCCGATCGTCGACTTTGATGCCAAGCAATTCGTCAAACCAAGAAAAGCTCTCAAGGTGATGTGCCGTGAGATCCAAACCACGTTTGCATCGGCTCGGTTGGCGATTGAAGATGCTGGGTTAGATTCGACATTGCCAATCGCATCCAGTGACACGACTGCAAACGTATCGCCGTCGCTGTCGATCGATCGGATCGGGACCGTGTTCGGAAGCGAAATGTTGTACGGGCAACCCGTTGAATTAGCGGATGCGTTTGAGCAGTGTTGTGACGATTCAGGGCGCGTTGACAAATCGCAGTTTGGCAATGCTGCGATGACTCAAATCATGCCACTGTGGATGCTGAAATACCTGCCGAACATGCCGGCCTGTCATGTGGGAATCTCCCTCGGAGTTCGTGGACCCAATAACACGCTGACGCTCGGCGACGTCTCCGGCGGAGCCGCACTTTATGAGGCGATGGGTTATCTCAAACGGGGCATCGCCGATGCCATGATCACGGCGGCCTGCGGATCTCGGATGAATGTCACGCGATCGGTCTTCACCGAAGACCAACCCCTGAGTCCCGGACACGAACCGGTCGACCGAAGCAGTCGACCTCATGCTCGCGATGCAGACGGTTTGGTGCGGGGCGAAGCCTCAGCATCATTGGTTGTCGAGACACGTCGCGCCGCAGAGATGGCCGGGCACGCCATCTGGGCAAAGGTGACTGGATTGGCCTCGCGTTTTGTCGCATCCGAATCGTTTCGAAGTGGTCGTCGGACGAACCGTATGGATGCCAATGCGGGTCGAGGTTCCCAATCCGCGATGACTGCGGCCATGACTGCGGCCATGAAACAGGCCAACGTTGGTGCGGAACAGATTGGGTTATTGGTTAGTCATGCGATGGGTGACCCGGCGATTGATTCATTGGAGCGTCAAGCAATCGCATCGTGTCTACCGGACGTTCCTGTTGCGATGCCGATTAGCCTGACCGGCCACACCGGTGCGGCGAGCGGCATGCTGGAAATTGCAACGGGCTTGCTTTGCTTGCGTCACCGGATGATTCCGCCGGTACCCCATGCGCATCATTGCGTGTCCGGGCTGAATGTTTGTTGCGAACCACGCCAATTGAAACAAAACGCGGTCTTGGTCCTGACGCACACGTCACCCGGATCGGCAACGGCGACCGTGCTGGAAACCGACGAGACTTAGTTTGCGTCAGTTGGTCAGCGGTTGAGCTGAAATTGACTGCGTCGGCAATGAGTGCACCGGACCGGCGGTGCTCATCTTTTCCACCGGCGGCGCGAACTTCGTTAACTGAATCCCCGCGACGGCAGCTTTGTACTCGTCAATGGTGGGCGTGCGTCCAAGGATCGCCGCCAGCACGACGACCGGTGTGGATGCCAGAAGTGATTCGCCTTTTTTGCGATCCGAGTCGGCGACAACTCGGCCCTTGAACAATCGCGTGGACGTGGCAAGGACCGTGTCACCTTTGGCTGCTTTCTCCTGATTACCCATGCACAAGTTACAACCGGGACGCTCGAGGTACATCATGTTCTCGTATGTCGTGCGGGCCGTGTTTTTGGGAAACAAATCGTTGAACTCAAAACCGGAATACTTTTGCAATAAGTCCCAGTCACCTTCCTGTTTCAGTTCATCGATGATGTTGTAAGTCGGTGCCGCCACCACCAGCGGTGCTTTGAATTCGACGGTGCCGCGTTCTTCTTCCAGATTGCGAAGCATCTTCGAAATGATTTTGAGATCGCCTTTGTGAACCATGCACGAACCAACGAATCCGAGATCGATTACTTTTTCGCCACCATAAAACGACAGCTCTCGGATGGTGTCGTGCGTGTACCGTTTCGAAACGTCTTCGTTATGAACGTCGGGATCCGCAATCATCGGTTGATCAATCAACGTCAAATCAACTTCAAATTCAGCGAAGTACTTGGCGTTATCGTCCGGCGAAAGAGCGGGGTTCGAACCGGATCGGATTTCGTTGATTCGCTCATTGGCACGATCGATCAGGCCCTGCAGCACCTGCTTTGAATTGTCCATGCCTTTGTCGATCATGATTTGAATACGACGTTTGGCTATCTCCAATGAATCGATCAGCGTGTCGTTTTGGGAAATGCAGATGGCCGCTTTGGCCTTCATCTCTGCCGTCCAATCCGTGAACGTGAATGCCTGGTCCGCGGCGAGCGTTCCGATATGAACTTCGATGATGCGTCCCTGGAAAACATTGTCGCCGCCAAACTTACTCAGCATCTGCGACTGAGTCGCATGCACCACATCACGAAAATCAACGTGATCTTTCATTTCACCTTTGAAGGTGACCTTCACCGATTCCGGGATCGGCATCGAAGCTTCGCCGGTTGCCAATGCGAGCGCCACCGTGCCCGAATCCGCACCGAACGCGACACCCTTTGACATTCGCGTGTGCGAGTCCCCCCCGATGATGATCGCCCAATCATCGACCGTGATATCGTTGAGAACTTTATGAATCACATCGGTCATCGAGTGATAGATGCCTTTGGGGTCGCGGCCGGTGACCAGACCGAACTTGTTCATAAAGGCCATGAGTTTCGGCGTGTTTGCTTGC
>JBCCJB010000411.1:0-3874 GCA_039028015.1 Planctomycetota bacterium | reverse complement strand
TGCAGGTGCGGCGTTGGTGGAAGTCATTACCGGCGCGATATCGCGATTGGTGTCTGACGTTGTCTGAGCATCACCCTGCTGCCCACGCGATTCGATTTCCACGGGCTGCAGCGTCAGGCTCAATTGGCCCTGATGAACATCAATCGGCGTCGCTGTCGCGTCATCAAATGCCAAACGATCATGACCGGCCAGCATCCGCAACGCTTCAAACAAACCGTGTTGATCATCCACGGATCCATGAGTTGGGACAGACGTCAACGACGCGACTCGAGCGTCGACGCGTGTTTGGAGTAGCTGCTGGTCGACCAAATCGAAGCTACGAACCTCGCGGCCCTTTGTCCATCCTTTACCACCTTTGCGACGTTTCTGTTCAAACGGTGTGATGGTCAGGGGAGGACCAGAAGATCCGGGCGTGACACGAATCCGCCATTGCAGTCGCGTGGGTTCTCGCGACGGTTTGGGCGGCCGTGACAGGCGACCTTGCCGAAGCAAATCATCAACAAATTGACGTCCCGCGGCGAGCGCGTCAGCTTTGAGTCCACCCAGGAACTCGATCAGTTCACCATTACCGCGACGGCGAGCGATTTGTTCTTGCAACCACCATGCGGCCGCCAAGGTGTGAGGACATCGATTGTCGCGATGGAATGCAACGCAGCCGCACGCGCACGTGGCCACCAGCCCGCTGACTGGGCCACCCGCATCGTCGTCATCGATCGAGGGCGCGATATCGATGATGGCGGATTGGTTTCGTTGACGATTGCCTTGAACCTGAAAGTCAAACCGCACTCCACCGAGGCTGGCGTTATCCGTTGCGATCGCGCCTTCGGATGGACTTTGCGTCAGCGTTGGCGTTTGGACCTGCAACATCGCGGCCCGTTTGTCGAATGCTTCCGCATGCGAATCGACCAAAAGTTCAACCGCTTCGCCCAACAACAATCCCAGTGATTCCAGTTGGTCATCCGCGATCCAGTCCATACCGTGCGTGCAGTGCGAAGGAGAAAAGGTTCGCTCAAGCGTTGGCGGCGAACGTCAAAAATTCGAGCGAAGCAGCGTACACGGTCGTTCATCTTTTGGCGATGGCGGACTCAATCCTCGCCTTGATTTTGGCGTCGAAAGACGGCAACGATGTCTTCAACGGGAACGACAAATAATTGATTGTCGTGTTCCAAATCGACCGGCACTGCGTTTTTGGGATGGAACAAGATTTTGTCGTACTGACGCAGTGGTAACTCATCATCATTTTCGACAACGGCGCTAATCGTTACCACGCGTCCCGTGATTGTTGGAATCTCGGCCGCATCGGGCAGCGCGATGCCACCGCGTGTTTCTCGTTTGGGTTCGTCTTTGCGAACAAGAACACGGTCTCCGATTGGTTCCACATATTCAAACGTCTTTTTGGTTTTCTTTTTTGTCATACCTAACTGACTTTCGCAAAAATCATTTTGCCGGCATTGGTCTGAAGCGTGCTCGTGACGCGGACTTCTAACTCTTGGCCGATCTTATCGCGACCACCTTCGACGACGACCATGGTGCCATCATCCAAATAACCAATTCCCTGTTCCGCATTTTCACCTGGCTTGATAATCCGCAATCGAAACGATTCATCAGGCAAGTAAACCGGTCGCAGCGAATTGCTGATCTCGTTCAAATTAATGACCGGAACGCCTTGAACCTTCGCCACTTTGTTCAAGTTGTAGTCACCGGTGACGACCTTGCCGTCAAGATGCTTTGCCAACAGCACCAACTTCAAATCGACCGTTTGGCCAGCTAACTCGGGGAGCTCGCGATCAAAGATCTGCAAATCGATATCGGGATCAGCTCGCAATCGGTTGAGCACATCCAAGCCCCGTCGCCCACGCGTCCGGCGCATTTTGTCACTGCTGTCCGCGATCGCCTGCAATTCAGAAAGTGCAAAGCGAGGCATGATCAACTGATTGTCAAAAACACCCGTGGAGACCAAATCGGCAATCCGGCCGTCAATGACCACGCTCGTATCAAGCACGAGCGGTTTGAAACCCTTAACTTCGCGGACGAACTCGACATAGGGAATCAGAAATCGAAAGTCGTCTTTGGTCTGCAATAGCACTGAGGTGCAGACGTAGCACAACACCAATCCCAAAACGAGCTGAAGTGCCCGGCCATTGACCATTTCGTCCAACAACGGTGCCGCGGCGATGGAAAGGATGTAGGTCAATAGAACTCCGATCAACACACCAAAATAAACGGCCGTGATTGTGTCGATTTGCTTTCGCGGTACGAAAATGTCGACCACCACGATCACAATTGCCAAACCCACAATCGCGGCAAACGTCAAATAAGGCACTGAGGCGGAGGTGTCGCCACTGGGTAACGATGTGTTGATGATTGCTGACACGCCACCGGCGCATAGCAAGAACACAAAGCGGAGAATTGTCAGGGCCATAAAGCAACTAGCCGGCGGTGGAGAGCAAGCCGAAAAACATGTCCCGGCCAAGTGTACTGTTGGGTAGGAACATCAGCCAACCGGCCCGACATTGCGACGTCCGCGCGGCCCCAGATCGTCATCATCGGACTGGGTTTGAAACAACACCTCGTCGGTACTTTGAGGATCAATATCGCGGCATGTCTGCGAAAGCTGATCGGCCAAATCATCCAGCCAGTCTTCCCACGTCTCGACGGTTGTCTCGCGGGGCGGCACGTTTGCCATTTCATCAAGCAACAGAATCATTCGCAAACAATGCCGGAACAAAATGCCTTCTTCTTTTTGTAGCTTCCGAGTTGTCACGTACTTATCAAAGTCGCCACCGTACTCCAGCAACTCGCCAATGATCCAAACCGGTGTCACTCGGACATCATCAACCTTGGGAAACTCATCACGGAAGAGACGCAGACACTTTTCGCCGATGGTCAACGGCCATACACGAGGTTCATCGAACATCACGCGGCCGAATCCTTGATCGCGAACATCGTCATCGTTGTCGTCTTCATCACCGCCGCCCAACTCTTCCGCAGTGGCGAGCCCACGCTGCAGCAATTGCGGGTCCAAGTAATCGCGAGCTAACGGTCCAGCGGGCATTTCGTCATAGCTGGGCACTCGCGCCAGTCGAGCGACTGTCCCGGGAACCTGCAATGCACTTTCCAACACCGCTAGACGTTCGTTGTCGTCGGCCGACGCCAACAGGTCCGCGATGAAAACGCCCCATAACGGATTGATGCTTTTGATTTGCACCAGTCGATCAAGCTTTCGTTTTGGCGTCGCCGTCGTTGGCCGGTAATTGATGACATCGAACGTGACCGACTCAGACGCGTGTGATGTCGCATCCTGATTTGCAATCATCGTTGTTAGTGTCGACGACGAAGTGTCGGGTTTGGAATCATCGATCTGCGACGACGTCGTCGATGCTTCCTCATGCCGTTTTATCTCATCCAGCAGATCACCGAATAAACCACTTGTGGGTTGCGGTGCATCGGTGACTGAAGAATCTGAATGGTTTGGGCTCTGGGATGGTGATGTTTTCGATTGCGATTTGCCTGTGTTGTTTGTCGATGAATGATTAGCGGGTTGTGGCGGCGGTTCCAAATCGACAAAGCCTCCCGAATGCAGGGTGATCAGCATTCGGTTGAGATCTTTGTTTGCGTTCTCAAGCCCGGCGGGTGTCATCAATCGTTTGCCGACGAGGTCACGGATCGGTTGGACGTTCGCATCGCACGAGAGGAGGTACGCTAACAACCGCCAGGGAATCCGACCACGACTGGATAGGTCGGCGGATTTCGCCAATTGCAATTGCTCGAACTGTGACGCTGTCCAGTAGGACTGCCCAGCGCGACGTTTGGGCATCTTTTTTTTGAGTTGCTTTTTGGCACGCAACTGACCTGGGTCTTTGGTGTCTTCGGG
>JBCCJB010000410.1:0-3908 GCA_039028015.1 Planctomycetota bacterium | reverse complement strand
CTCGAAAGTCGTGGCGTTATGTCTCAAGCAGCATGCCTAACAAGCCTTTGAGGCTGCGATTTGATCGTTAAGGATCCTGAAAACCCGATGGCAGTCGGGCCATGACGGCATTGATCACCGTCGGCACCAAGCGATCTGCGTAGACGAGTGCTTTACCGCCCATCGACAGAATCACCTCCGAACGCCGCGATTGGATCGCAGACAGCGTTGCTCGCGCGACGCGTTTGGCCGTCCAGGCACCGAGATGAATCGACTTGGCGTCCTTGTCGCTGTCCACCAATGATTCAAAGAACTCACTCTCGGTTCGGCTGGGGCTGACAAGCGTGACTCCGATGCGGTCACTGGCCAGTTCAGCACGCAAGGAATCGCTGAACCCATGGATGGCGAATTTGCTGGCACAGTATTCGGATTTTTCGGGAACACCTCGGTGACCCAGCACGCTGCCCATGTTGCAGATCATCGGATCGATTCCCAGTCGCGACTGAGTCGTTCGCATGGGTACTAGGGCATCACGGGTCCAGTCGAGTGGAGCGAAATAATTCAGTTCCATCAACTTTCGTGCCCGCTCGGGATCCGCCGTCTCAAAGCGTCCGATGGCGCCAGCCCCAGCATTGTTGACCAACAGGTCAAGACGCCCATCATACGAGTGATCAATCCGGGCAAAGGTCGATTGTCGAACGCTCTTCTGGGTCACATCTCCCACGACGGGAATAAGGCTCTTGCCCGCGATCGCCGCCAATGCTTCAAGCCTGTCTTGCCGACGTGCCACGGCGAGCACGGTTGCACCATGCTCGCAAAGCAATATCGACAATTCGCGCCCGATACCGCTGCTCGCGCCCGTAACGATCGTAACGGCACCAGCGGGATTCCATCGCACAGGCATGTTAACTGGCTGGCACCGTAACTACGCGACGTCGGCCGACGGAACATCCGACGTTAGGTCAAGATGCGTTGGAATGACCCGACGTGCTGATCGGTGAACAACTCCCATCGCAGAGGCTGGCATACGGACACGCACGGTCACGAATTGATCACCAAAGTGACGCGATTCGATTTTGCCGCGTGCTGACAAATATGCCAGCAATTTGCCATCGTGATGGTCGACATCGATTTCAACGTCAAGGAACTCGCGCTGCAACGCCTCTCCCACAGCCTCGCACAACGGACCAATGCCTGTCTCGGTGCGTGCGCTGACCGGGATCGCGTGCGGATAGCGATCTAATACCTTGTTGAGCATTCGCGGCCCAGCGATCGAGTCGATCTTGTTAAGCACCAATAGCGTGTCTTTTTCTTCAATTTCCAACTCTTCCAACACACCGTATACGGCGCTGATTTGATCAAACACGTGCGGGCTGGAAGCATCGGCAACGTGCAGTAGTAAGTCTGCTTGGCGCGTTTCCTCAAGCGTTGATTTGAAACTGGCGACCAAGCTGTGCGGCAAATTGCGAATGAAGCCGACCGTATCGGACAGCAAGACGTGTCCCCAATTGGGCAGATGCCACCGTCGGGTTCGCGTTTCTAGGGTCGCGAACAATTTGTCTTCGGCTCGAACGCTGGCTGCTGTCAACGCATTCATCAACGTTGATTTGCCCGCGTTGGTGTAACCGACCAGCGAAACGGTCGGCATCTCGGTGCGCGAAGCAACTTGACGTTCGCGTCGCTGTTCAACCTTATTGAGCTCGGATTTCAAATCATGAATTCGTTTTTGTGCTAGGCGTCGATCGATCTCCAATTGCTTTTCCCCTGGTCCACGCATCCCGACGCCCATCGATTGACGTGACAGGTGCGTCCACATGCGTTTGAGCCGTGGCAGTGAGTACTCCAACTGTGCCAGTTCAATCGCAAGTCGCGATTCATGCGTTCGCGCGCCGGCGGCGAAGATATCCAAGATCAACTCGGTTCGATCAAGCACCTTGGCTTTTGTTTTTGTTTCCAAGTTGCGAACTTGAGCCGGCGTCAAATCGTTATCGAAGATGACCACGTCGGCATCATGGCGTTGAACCAACTGACGCAACTCTTCGACCTTCCCTTTGCCAAGATAGGTCGAGTGATCGGGCTGATCACGTCGCTGGGTCAGTTCGTCGACCACGACGGTTCCGGCTGTTGTCGCCAAGCCATGCAACTCTTCAAGCGGATCTTTGGCGTACGACGATGGTGTTCGATTGCGAACGGAGGTCGAAGGTGATGACGACTCGGCGATTCGCGTCGAACCCGAGTTGGATACTAAGCCAGAATGGGCGTGTGAGTGATTGTCGGGGTGGGAGTCCGGCAAAATCAAACGAGCCAAAATGCTCGTTTCGGGCGCGTCATCGCGCAAGGTGATGTGTTTTTCAGACACGATTGGAAGACAGTTCTCCGGTTACTTAAAGCGAGAAAAAAGGTGGGTTCAATTCTCGGGTGACAACGTCGCGACTAAATCTCGCAATGGATTTGCGAGCGACGCTGTCTTTGATTTTAGTCATTGAAGACCGATCCAGTGCAGGTCAGGTTCGCCGAAATCCCTCTCACCGACCCAGCGTCGATTTGCTGCGCAGGATGTGATGATAATGCTGAGCAAAACGGTGTGATTCGTCTCGAACGTATTGCAACAGCCGCAATGCAAACGCGTTCTTGCTCAGCCGTAGCGGTTCGGATTGTCCAGGTCGAAAGATTTCTTCGTCGCGTTTGGCAAGCGATATGACCGTTGGCGGAGTGATCTCTTGATCACTAAAAGCCGTCATCGCCGCGTTCAGTTGACCCTTGCCACCGTCGATCAGCAAGATATCAGGGAAGGTTTCCTGCTGGTCACTCAAACGGCGAAACCGGCGGGAGACGACCTCGTAGATGCTGCGGAAGTCATCGATGCCGGAGACATCTTGAATCCGGAATCGACGATAGCCCGGTTTGAATGGCAGGCCATCGATGAACTGGACAAGGCTGGCAACCGTTTCGTTGCCACCCAAGTGCGCGATGTCAACGCCTTCGATGACACGCGGCGTCGTCTCGAGATTGAGCACCTTGCGTAATCCAGTCAAACCTTTTTTTGGATCGATATAAAAGACTTCGGGCTGAGCGTGCGTGTCGAGGTCGCCGCGTTCTTCCAAACGCTCGATCATTTGAATCTCATCACGTAGCACCGCGGCCCGCTCAAAGTCCAATGACTTGCTTGCCGAGCGCATCTCTTGATTCATCTCTCGCAACAACTTGGTCTTGCCGCCATCGAGAAACGTTTGCAAACGCTTGATGTCTCGTTTGTATTCTTCTTTAGTGATGCGAAAATTGCATGGAGCGGTGCACTGATTGATGCTCGCCAGCAGACACGGTCGAAACCATTTCCAACGCTCGTCCGATTCGGTGATGTCCAAACTGCAAGTGCGAAACTTAAAGATCCGCTGCATGACTTGAATGGCGCCACGCAACGCACCCGCACTGGTGAAAGGCCCGTAGAGTTTGACCCCTTTGGTTTGTGGTTCACGCGTGATCTCGACCCGCGGGAATTCCTCACGTGTCGTGATCATGAGATAGGGAAATGTCTTGTCGTCCTTGAGCTCTTTGTTGTTTCGCGGTTGGATGTCTTTGATGAGCCGCGACTCCATCAGCAACGCATCGACCTCGCTTTCGCACTCGATGTAATCAATGTCAGCAATATCGCCGATCCAGTCCGCGGTCCGTAAATCCTCAGTGGCTGCTTTGAGGAAGTAACTGCTGGCCCGGCTGCGAAGATTCTTTGCTTTGCCGACATAAATCACCACGCCTGCGGCATCCTTCATCAGGTAAACCCCTGGGCATGTCGGAAACGTTTTGACCTTCTTTGATGCCGTGTCGGTACCAGCCAACTTTGCAATAGTGGTCGGCAAGTCGGGCGTTCCGCCGCTGGCGTCGAGGCTCTTTTCTGTTGTGGGGAGATCAGGCTCGCTCAAGATCAGACT
>JBCCJB010000409.1:0-3908 GCA_039028015.1 Planctomycetota bacterium | reverse complement strand
GCGAAAAGATTTTCAAGACGAGCCTGCAATGGCAAGATCGCGAACGAAAGCTGCGACTCGACATCGCTCACCAAAGCCTCGAGATGGGAACGAAGCTCAAACGCGATGCGTTGAACATTCAGAAACCTATCGAGCCGAATACGAAAACGCCGAGCAAGCCATCGTGAGTGATCCCAAGCCCGCCAGCGTTGACGATTTGAATGACGTGCGATCCCAGGTCGCCGAGCATGACGAATTGCTCAACGGTGTGCCGCGGGCTCGCGGTGAAGCGTTGACGGCGGTGGTTGCGAAAATGCAGGACGAGATCAGCGACGCTGATTTGAAGACGATGCGGGATGACGTGTTGTTGATGAAGAACAACGCCATTCCCGATGGAGCGACCAAGTTTGCGACGCTCGATAACGACGTGCGACAAATCAAAGGCCGGATCAATCAAGTGACCGGCTTGGTCGTGTCAGCGATCGTGGCGGGATTGTTGAGCATGCTGTTTAAGGCATGAAGACGCGGCTGCCACCGATTCCCAACGTCGCTTTGGAGATTGCCGAAGCGGCATGGGAAGGCCCGATTGCGATGGCAGTCGTTGACCATGACGGATTGGTGTTGGAGATCAATGAAGCGTTCAACGACAAACTGGGATACGGCGTCCAGGCGTTAAAAGGAAAACACTTTCGCGAGTTCACGCTGCCTAGCGACGCCGCCGATGACGAGAGCGATTTCAAACGTCTGCTCGAAGGAGAGATTGACAGTTACACGATGACCAAAACGTGGATCACCAAGCGTGGTCTGCAGTTCACCGGCCGGATGTATGTGTCGCTGACGCAGCACGGCGAAGTGGTCTTTGCTATCGCCCAAATCACTGAAACACAATCACCACAGCAAGTCGCATTGATTGCCGAGATCGCTCATTCACAAGTGCGTGAGCAGCTAAAAAAACAGCGACAACAGTTCGAAACCCACATCGAGCCCGACGACACGTTGACCGCCGCATCGCCTTACCGAATGGTCTACAACATCTGCCGCGATCAACCGTGGTTGTTGCCGGTGCTGGCGTGGGCGGCGTATCAGTTGCTCAAGCTGTACTTTGAACCGGCGGTGTCGTCATGATCCGCAAGGCGGACATTGTCAAATCGTACTTGCGAGAGCATCCCGATACGGGCAACCGCACGATTGCGGAGTATCTGTTCAAGCGTTACCCCGGTGTTTGGCAGACCGTCAACGCGGCCCAGTGCAGCGTGCGGTATTACCGGGGTGCCAATGGACCCAAGAACCGGAAGCATCGGCAAGGTCTCGAGCAGTTCCCCCGGATTCCCGCGGCGGATGTGACGACGTCACCGCTGATGAAATTGACCACGCCGGGCAAGTGGTTGGTCGTTGGTGATTTGCATGTGCCGTATCACGATGCGACCGCAATCGAAGCGGCGTTTCGTTATGGCATCGAGCAAGGCTGCGAGCATTTGTTGGTCAATGGGGATGCTCTGGATGCGTATCAGGTCTCACGCTGGGTGCGGAATCCAAACCAGCGTCGGCTCGATGATGAGATTGCGCTTCTCAAGCAGTTGCTGGCCGAGGTGTCGCCGCATTTTGCGGGGCAAAAGGTTTACAAGATTGGCAACCACGAAGAGCGGATCGAAACGTATTTGTTCGAAAACGCTCCTAAGATGATTGGTGCCAGTCAGTGGGATCTGCGAAAAGTGCTTAAAGAGCATTTGTCGCTGGATGATTGGACCATGATCGGTTCGAAACAGCTGTTTCGTCTGGGCAAATTGCATGGTTATCACGGGCACGAACTGCCACGTGGATTGACCAACCCCGTCAGCGTCGGACGTGGCGTGTGGTTGCGAACCAAGCAATCGGGATTCACCAACCATTGGCACAGCACGTCGACGCATGTCGAATCGAGCGGCAGCAAAGACAAAACGTGGGTGTGTTTTTCTGTCGGGTGTCTGTGCAATTTGCATCCCGATTACGCACCGATCAATGGATGGAACCACGGGTTCGCGATCATTGATTTGGAAAAGGGCGGCAGCTACAGCGAATCAAATCATCGCATTGTCAACGGAGAGGTCTGGTGATTGATTATCCCGCTGCGTTTCCAGATCGCGTCCTCGTCGGAAACCGCACGTTTGAAATTCGTCCGATGACGCCGCTGGAATGCAATGCGGTGGGTGATGGCGTGTGTGATTTGGTCAACGACGTGATCGCGATCAACACGTCGCAGTCCGATGCCAACATCCGCGAAACCTTGTGGCATGAGATCGCCCACGCAGTGCATCACGTCGCCAAGCTCACCGATGGTTGCAGTGAGGAAGACTTTGCCAACCGTGCCGCACCTATCTGGATTGATGTCGTCACAAGAAACGTTGATTTCCGTGTGTTTGTGTCGACAGATTGCAACAAAAATCGTGACAACTAAATGACGACCCTTTTATCAGATTCGTTCGATGGCAGTCTGGGGCTGCATTTACCGCTGCGGCGAAGCGATGTCGATGTCAGCGGCAACGGATGGCTGAAGCTGAGTGGTGGCAACTTTGAATTAGATGGCAACGGTGGCATTCGCAACGATGCTCGCGTGACGTCGGCCCCGTTCAACTATGTTGCGGCCAATGTGCATGCCAAGAGCTATCAAATCGACATCGACTTCAATTTTGCGTCCAGCGAATACTTCATGGTTGCGATGCGAATTGGCAGCGGCGGTGCTGCGACAGTGTTCCAGGTCGCCACCGGTGGTGATTGCGGGTTTCGATATTGGGATGGATCATCATTTACCAGCATCGACACACGCACGTCGAACATTGCCAATGGCAATAGCTACACGTTATCGGTTGCCGTGTCCGGTGATAGTGCGACCGCCACCCTAAATGGTGTCGCGTACGCGGCCGCCATGTCCAATCATGCCGATTCGCGTTGGATCGGAATCATGGCACGCGAGCTGGACGGCAATAATGCAAAAACATCAATCAATCGAATCGTTGTCACGGGGCAATCGGATGGTCACGCGATTGGACTGCCCAACACGGCGTCGGTGATTGGTGTGCACACCGTGGCGGAGATTAATGATCCCGATGCCATTGCCGTGGGGGATATTGCCGGCCGCGGGCGATCGGATCTGTTGCTATGCGATTCGACGGGAGGTGTCGTGTATTGGATGGAACGTGGGGCGTCGATACGCGACTACACGCAGCACACAATTGCGTCGGGTTATTCTAAAATTGAAGGCTGTGGCGTGCTGCGTGTTTCGGGCAATGTCTACGCGGTCTTTGGTGATCAAGTTGCGGGCAACGTTTACATTGCTGCTCCGGACGATCAAGCCGACCCATCGGGCACTTGGTCGGTAATCACACTGGACAACGCCGTCCCGAAGGTGCAATCGATCCGGATCGTCCGCGATACGGACAATCAACCGATCATCATGGCGACGGTGGAAGGCAACGACGCATCCACCGGCGGCTTACGTGTTTACAAACTGACCGGCAGCGACGTCATGGTTGCCAGCGATTGGACCTCGCGTCAAACCAACCTGCCCGGTTTGTGGGCGTTGTCACCGGATCCAATCGACATCAATGGGGATGGCATTGCAAATCAGTGGTTGGCGAGCAGCCGGAACAACAACAACGCCGCACCACGATCGGGGCTGTTTATCCTGTCGCCGCCGCTAAATGTCATCACGTCGGACTATGGAATTGAAAGCATTTTCGAGCCGACGGTCGATGCCGATTTTCTGCATGTGTCGCCTGGCCGACTGGCCACCGATAACGGCAGCCGAATGGATGTGGTCAACAATGTGTTGACTGCCGGACAGCCGATTACGGTGTACCAACACGACGCTTGGACCACTCAGTCGCTATCCGTGACGGGCGCAACGCAGCCGACCTTTAATTGTCGATCTGTTCGTTTGTCCGACGTGGGTC
>JBCCJB010000408.1:0-3922 GCA_039028015.1 Planctomycetota bacterium | reverse complement strand
TGGCGATACCACCGACATCGATTCGCAGACCAAATCGCAGCATAGTACTGGGAATGCTTCGTCCGCCGGACCCGTTCACCATGCATCGACTGACTGCATCGAGTTGCGTCGATTGCATCGCTATTTTGGCAAGACCAAAGCGGTTCACGATATTTCGTTTAGCGTTCGCCGCGGTCATGTGTTTGGCTACATCGGCCCCAACGGCGCTGGCAAGACAACATCGATGCGGATTTTGGCAACGCTCGATTTGCCCAGCTTTGGCGACGCCTACGTGGACGGTTTCTCCGTTGTCAACGATCCGGAATACGTACGTCGCCGACTGGGATTCATGCCTGATGCCTTTGGCACTTATCGCGATGTGAACTGCGAAGAGTATCTGGATTTCTTTGCCCGAGCGTATGGATTGGTCGGGCGAGAGCGTGCTCGCCGGCTGCAGTTCGTGCTGGACTTTACCGGTACGATCGCCATGCGAGACAAACCAATCCGAGGACTGTCCAAAGGGTTAAAGCAGCGACTTTGCTTGGGACGTGCGCTGATCCACGACCCTGCCGTCATGATTCTGGATGAGCCCGCCGCTGGCCTGGATCCACGTGCGCGGATTGAATTGCGGCGGATGATCCGCGAACTTGCCGACCGCGGCAAAACGATCTTGATCAGCAGCCATATTCTCACCGAGCTGGCTGAGATGTGTGACAGCGTCGGAATTATTGAACAGGGTCGATTACTCGCGACCGGAAGCGTGGACGAAATTCAGCGGCAACGCAATGAAACGCGTGAGCTGACGATTCGCATTCTTGATCGCGTCGCCGATGCTGCAACGGCAATCGAATCAAAGCTGCAAGATGCAAACAACAACAAGCCCGCAATCATCCAGGACGGAACAAAACTTCGATTTGAATTTCATGGCGACATTCATGATCAGGCCGAGTTGATTGCGTGGCTGGTTGGCTCGGGGTTCCCCGTGGCCGAAGTGGCCGCTCACAAAAAGAGTCTCGAGGACGTGTTCCTCCAAGTCACCGAAGGATTGATCGGGACAAATGATCAATGAACGAAACGTGCCAGCGACATCGATCGCGAGTGGTCTATGCCGCGTCTTCGGGTGACCAGCCATAGACCTGCGCCAAGCCTTGGCAGACGACTTCGCGAATCTGCTTGGCCCGAATGGGCTTTCGCAAGGTCTTATACGCCCGCATGCGAGCCGCTTCACGCTCGATCGTTTCATCCATCATCGCGCTCATCAACACGCAGGGCATAGGTTGATTGCGACGCTCTAGAATCGAGATCACTTCCAAACCGGTCACCTTTGGCATGTGGACATCAACCAGGGCCATGTGAATCGACTGTGACTCAATGACCGCTAGTGCTTCTTCACCATCAGCAGCCTGATGCAATTCGAGTCCTTTTCGAGAAAGCACATCGCACAGTACGGAGCGAAAACTGGCATCGTCGTCAGTAATCAGGACCTGTGGGACCATGACCGCTTCGAGAATGAAATCCGAGGTAACAGGAACACGATTCGTTGCCACGCGGCGTTATTAGTTTACGCTGCCGCTGACGTCGATGAAAGCGAAACCGATGTTCGATCGCGGCGAAAAAATGCAGCACCCAGCAATGCCGTTAATTTCAGCAACGAGGTCGGTTCGGGAATTGCGGTGGTGCGAAAATCACCAAGAACAAAAAGCACATTTTCGTCAGCACTGATCTCGAAAGCATTCACGCCTTCGTCGAACTGAAATCCGACAAAGTCGGTGTCAGCCAGCAGCGTTGCCGAAGCGATACTGCCACCCGCAAATTCAAAGTCAAACACCAGGTCATCTTCGTTGGACGTGATCAGTGCACCGAAAGACAAAATGGGGTCATCGAAGGTAAAGCGAAAAATCTCGTGTTCGCCCGAGAAACGGCTTAGGATAAGCACGCCATCGCCATCAGCCTGATTAGCAAAGTCGCCCGCGTTCTCGCCAAAAAACGTATCGTCCAGCGTGTTGTCGGCTCCACTTATTGCGAGCGCGAAAGAACCAAAATCGATTGGAGAATTCACAAGGGTGCCACCCGTGCCCGGCTCCAACACACCACCGGGCGTTTCAAACGTGGTGAAGCCCGCTTCAAACCCCGACGCATCAAGGTCGAACACCTGTGTTGGGCCAACAGCGGATTCAAAGGTCGCCAAGTCAGCGATCGGAGTCACCGTAGCGGCAATCACTTCCGAAAGATCAATCAACAGCCCTGAAGCCGTCACAAACAAGCAACAAACGATTCGTTGCACCTGAGAAAAGCGTGTGGTGTGCATGGTTGGAGAAACCGACGCGAAGAGAGAAGAGCAGGTTAAGTGCGTTGAGAAGGCTCTCTAGTCTAATCGCGGGGCTGTTTGACTTCGCGTCAATACGATCTCGCCGACCAAATTTGGTGGCGCCGCCTCCGCATATTCGGAAGGAATTCAGCGATTCGCTTTGGTCGCTTCAGCGAGAGCGATTGCTTGAATCATCGCGCGTGCTTTGTTGCACGTCTCTTCGTACTCGGCCGTGGGATTGCTGTCCGCGACCACGCCGCATCCCGCCTGGACGTCATAGTGACCGTCCTTGAACACGATCGTGCGTAACGCCAAACACGTGTCCATATTTCCACGATAATCGACATAACCGATTGCTCCGCCGTAGGGACCCCGTCGATGCGGTTCCAGTTCATCAATCACTTGCATCGCGCGAACCTTGGGCGCGCCCGAGACCGTGCCGGCGGGTAAGCAAGATTTGAGCGCGTCAAATGCGTCCAGATCATCGCGAAGGTGACCGCGCACTTCGCTGCTGATATGCATCACGTGGCTGTATCGTTCGATCACCATCACCTCGGCCAATTCGACGCTGCGATACGCCGCAATGCGGCCGATGTCATTGCGACCAAGATCAACCAACATGACGTGCTCAGCACGCTCTTTCGGATCGGACAAGAGATCTTGTTCAAACGCCTGGTCTTCCGCTTCCGTTTTGCCGCGAGGTCGCGTTCCGGCCAGCGGACGCACTGTGACCGTTCGATCTTGAACGCGACACATGATCTCCGGCGAACAACCCACCAGGACACACGATGGGCTGCGAACGAAAAACATAAATGGCGAAGGATTGACGACGCGTAAGCTGCGATAAACGTCGAGCGGATCGACTTCGCTTTTGACTCGGAACCGTTGGCTGGGCACCACTTGAAAGATGTCACCGGCACGGATGTATTCCACGCAAGCTCGAACGGACGATTCGAACTCAGCCTGGGTGAAATTGGACTGCACATCCAAATTGGCCACCAACGTGTCAACGGCACCGGCATCGGCTAACTCGCGCACCGGTTCGGTCACGGCAGCGGCAAGGTCATTGATGGTTTCCGCGACGTGACTGCTTGCCAGGGCTCGAGCGGCGTCAATCGCACCTCGATCGCTTTCGGCAGTTAACTTGCGGCAGTCAGCTAGCGAAACGACCGTGATTGTCTTGTCGACGTGATCAAAAACGCACAGCGTGTGGTAAAACGCAAAGTCTAGCGTCGGAAAATCTCGGTCATCCGGCGGCCCCGCACCCAACGGTTCGACATACCGCACCACGTCATAGGCAGCATAACCAATCGCGCCACCGATAAAGGGTGGTAGGCCGTCCACCGGAGCAACACGATCACCGAAGCGAGTGCGAAAGGCATCCAGTGGGTCATCGCTGTGCTCGTGGGCAACCTGACCGGTTCGCAGATCGACCGTTTCGACCTCATTACCCGTGGCGGTGAATCGAGCCAACGGACGCGTTGCAAGGAAGCTGTACCGACCGACTTTTTCCCCGCCAATGACACTTTCAATCAAAAATGCCGATTCGCCGTCGTCCAGATGCATGAACGCGGTGACAGGCGTGAGCGTATCAGAGAAGAGTCGGCGATAAACCGGGACGAAGTCGTACTCGCA